>JBIIQU010000083.1:0-5669 GCA_044341905.1 Vulcanococcus sp.
GGGCTCCGCCGGAGCGAGGGCGTCCAGCTCCGCCCAGCTGAGGGGGGCTGCGGCGGGAGCGGGCATCGTCGACATACGGGAGGCTCCGTTCTAGACAGGCCAGACAAACCGGTGCTGGCCTCCTAGCGCGTCAGCAATCCCGAACGTCTGTGGTGTGAGTCACATCGCCGAGCCAGGAACCTCTTAGGAAGGATCCAACTGTTGGTTGGTGATGGCGCTCTCTCTTCAGGCACTGGCCAAGAAAGCCCTCGGGGTCCTCGGCTTGTCCAAACCCGAAGCGAGCGCCCAGCCTGCGGCACCAGCACCGGTGAGCGGCAGCAGCAGCCTGAGCTTTGAGGCCCATGGCCCCCAGTGGGGCTTTGCTTTCTGGAGCCTCTCCAACGGCGATCAGGCACGCCTGCGTGAGGCTGGCGGCAGCGGCCTCTGCCTGCGCATCGCCGACGTGACGGGCCTGAACGGGTCGAGCCCGGCTCCCCACGCCCTGCAGGAGTTACCTGTGGACCCGCGCGCTGGGCAGTGGGGCGTGGCCTTGCCCCTCGGCAACCGCCTCTATCGCGCCGAGCTGGGCCTCCGCACCAGCCAGGGCTGGCTGGAATTGGTGCGCTCGGCACCGGTGATGATCCCCGGCTTCAATCACGCCCCCGCGCCGGCCCCGAGCTTCGAGCCGTTTGCAGCGCCAGCGGCGTTCGATGCACCGGCAACAGCGAACCCGCCAGCGGCAGGCCTTGCGGCCCCCGCCCTGCACGAGCGCATGTATCAAACCGCCACGGTGCGGGTGCGGCAGCTGGGCCGGGGATCCGAGGTGTTGCACACCCTGGAAACCTTGGAGGGTGAGCACGGCGGCCTCAATGCCTCAGGGGTGGGGCTGTGGGCCAGCGGCCGCAACGAATCGGGCGCCGGAGCTGTGGCCCGCCAACGCTCCTTCTGGCTGGTGGCCGATGCCGAACTGATCGTGTATGGCGCCACCGATCCAGCCGCGACCCTGCGCATCGGCAGTGAGGTGGTGCCCCTCAACGCCGATGGCAGCTTCCGCATCCAGGTTCCGTTCCGCGATGGGAAACAGCTTTACCCCATTGAGGCGATCGCCGCTGATGGCGAGCAGCGCCGCTCAATCGTGCTGCAGTTCGAGCGCACCACCCCGGAAGATCACACCAATCCGGCCTCCGCAGCTGTGTCCGAGTGGTTCTGACCACTACAACGGGAACACAGGCTTTGGAGTAGTGCCATGTTCCTCAAAACCCGCCAGGACGGCTCCCTGGTGGAGGTGATCAATCTCCAACAGCTCTTTGATCCCTTCGCCACCGCCGTGCAGGGCAGGTTGCATGCCGGTGAGGAACTGCAGGACCCCGACGCCTTCCTCAAGGCAGACCTGCTGTTCCCCTCGGAGGAATCTCTGCCACGCTGCTGGGTTGATCCCGCCTACCAGCGTCCATAAGGGCCTTCACCTGGGCGTCATCGAGCTGCTCAAAGCGTTCGTACCAGGCGCCCACGGCCATCAACCCATCCACCTCAGCCAGGGCCACCAGCTCATCCACCAGGGGGCGCAGGCGAGCCGCTACCAGCTGATCAATCACCGGCACCGCCAGCAGCAAGTGGGCCGGCTTGGCCTGCCGTAACGACTCCAACGCCGCCCGCACGGTGAGTCCTGTGGCGACGCCGTCGTCGACCACCAGCAACGGACGCCCCCGCAAAGACGAGGGCAACGGATCGCCGAACAGACGCTGGCGCCGGCGCAATTCATCGTCCTGCTGGGCCACCAGCTGACGACGCAGTAATGGGTCGAGATGGAGCTGGCGCAGGTAGGGCTCATCCCAGATCAGCACCCCTCCTGGAGCAATCGCACCCACGGCCACCTCCGGCGCGGCGGGGTGGGCCAGCTTGCGCACGGCCCAGCTCGCCAAGGGGAGATGGAGCTGTTCGGCCACTTCAGCAGCCACGGCCACGCCGCCGCGGGGCAAGCCGATCACTAGGGCCTGCGGGTGGCCACGCCAGGCCGATAGACATCTCGCCAGCTGCCGGCCAGCCTCGCGGCGATCCCTCCACAGCGGAGCTATGCGGCTCATCGGCCCGGTCTCCGGGAACGACGCACCCACCCTTTGCGGGCTTCATCAGCCAGCAGCAGTGCTGGGGTGCAGATCAGCAACCACCACCACAACTCTGGCGGAATCGGAGCCAGCTGGAAGGTATCAGCAACCACCGGAATGAACAACAACCCGCCGTAGACCAGCACTTCACTGCCGATCCCCAGCCAGATCCAGGGATTGGCCCGAAGCGGCAAGCGCCGGATCGACTTCCAATCGGAGCGACAGGCCAGCAGGGTGCCGATCTGGCCGAACACAATCGCCCCCAGGGTCACAGCGGAAGCCTGGCGCTGGATGGCCAACACCGGAGCCGAGGCCTTGTGGCGCAGCAGATCCGGGGCCAACTGCTGCAACTCCTGCAGGCCAACGCCATGGCTCCGCCAGGTGAGCAGATAGCCCGCCATCGCCAGCACCGCTTCCAACAGCCCCAGGAACAGATAGGCCCGCAACATCAAGGGCCGATTCAGCATCGCCTCCCCCACCCGCCGCGGCGGCGCGGCCATCACATCCGGCTCCGGCAGCTCCGCCCCCAGGCCCAGAGCCGGCAACAGATCGGTGCCCAGGTCCACCGCCAGAATCTGCAACACCGTGAGCGCCGCCGGAATCCTCAGGGTGAGCATCGCCAGGAACGGAGCCACCTCGGGCACGTTCGAAGCCAGGATGTAAGTGATGAATTTGCGGATGTTCTGATACACAGCGCGGCCGTGACGCACCGCACTCACAATCGTGGCGAAGTTGTCGTCGAGCAGCACAATGTCGGCGGCTTCGCGGGCCACGGCGGTGCCGTTCCGCCCCATGGCCAGGCCCACATCCGCCGCCCGCAGAGCGGGGGCATCGTTCACGCCATCGCCGGTCACGGCCACCACCTCGCCGAGGGCCTTGTAGGCCTGCACCAGCCGGAGCTTCTGCTCCGGCGCCATGCGGGCAAACACCAGGCGGGAGCGGTACTTGATCACCTGGCGCAGCTGCACATCACTGAGCCGCTCCAGATCGTCGCCGTTGATCACTCGCACGGGATCAGCCCCCCCATGGGCCGGGCCATCGAGCAGCCCGATCTGGCGGGCGATGGCCTGGGCCGTGAGGCCGTAGTCGCCGGTCACCATGGTGACCTTGATGCCCGCGCTGTGGCAGGCGGCGATCGCCTGGGGAACCCCCTGCCGCGGCGGGTCATAGAGCCCCACCAGCCCCACAAACACCAGCTGCTGCTCCAGTTGCGGCAGCGCCAGGGCCAGCGGCCGGCAGGCCAGGGCCAGCACCCGATAGCCCTGGCGGGCCATCACATCGTTGGCCGACACGACCACATCGCGATCGGCGGCCGTGATCGGCAAGGCCTGCCCGGCCTTGAGCCAGCGATCGCAGCGGCTGAGCACCTCCAGCGGCGCGCCCTTGGTGAAGGCCATGGCCTCCACCGGCTCCGGCCAACGCGGGTCGCACGCCCACTGCAGCAGCACCGTCATCATGCGGCGCTCGGAATCGAAGGGCAGCTCCTGCAGGCGCAGCAGCCGTTGCCGTTCCTGCTCCAGATCGATGCCGGCCTGCATCGCCGCCTGCAGCAGAGCCGTTTCCGTGGGATCGCCAACCCCCAGGGAGGCGTTGGAGCACAGGGCCGATCCGAGCAGCAACAGGGTTGGATTGGTGGTCCAGGTGTCCCGAACCGCCATGGCATTGGCCGTGAGTGTGCCGGTCTTGTCGGTGCAGACCACACTCACCGCACCGAGGGTTTCCACCGCCGATAGGCGGCGCACCAAGGCGTTCTCCCGGGCCATGCGCTGCACCGCCAGCGCCAGGGCCAGGGTCACCGTGGGCAGGAGTCCCTCGGGGACATTGGCCACAATGATGCCGATGGCGAACACCAGGCTCTCCAGCGGCGTCATGCCCACGAACAGGAGGCTGGCCACGAACGTGAGCGCTCCCATCGACACCGCGATGGTGGTGATGGTGTGAACGATGCGACCCACCTGCAGCTCCAGGGTGCTGGGGGAGCGCACGGTGCTGGCGGTGAGGTGAGCCACCTGGCCGAATTCCGTCTCCGCGCCGGTGGCGTACACGAGGGCTCGTGCCCGGCCGGCCGCCACGGTGGTACCAGCCGGCAGCAGGTTCTGGGCTTCGGAGGTCTTCAGCCTCTGGGCCACCGGCTCACTGCTGCGAGCCACCGGGAGCGATTCACCGGTGAGCACCGACACATCCAGGTAGAGCCCCGCCGCCTGCAACACCCGGCAATCGGCAGGCACGTGATCCCCTTCCTCCAGGTCGATCAGATCACCCGGCACCAGGGTGTCGGCAGCCACGGCCACCAGCGCTCCATCGCGCCAGCCCCGCACCTGCCGCGGCAGCACCTGGGTGAGGGCCAGCAAGGTGCGCTCAGCCTGAAATTCCTGCCAGAAACTGAAGATGGCGTTGATCAGCACCACACTCCAGATCGCCCAGCCCAGCTCGGGCGTGCCCGCCACAAAGGCCATGCCACCGGCCGCCCAGAGCAACAGCGCCATGAAATGGCGCAGCTGATCGGTGAAGCGCCATAGCAGGGCTCTGCGCTGGATCTGGGGCAACCGGTTCGCGCCAAACCGCTCCAGGCGCCCGGCGGCCTCCGCTGCGCTGAGCCCCTCGGGTCCACTGCGCAGGGCTGCCAGGGCGTCAGCAGCACTGAGGCTGGCGATGGGCCGAGAGGCGGAGAGCAGCACGGGGGGCAGCAGCCCGGAATCTGACCGTAGGCAGATCGCGAGCAGTGGGCTGGCGGCCGCAGTGTCAGCAGCGACCCGCCTGGCCGACTCCGCTCCCACGCTGCCCAGAAACCGACCTGGGCACAAAGCGATAGAACTGATTGGGTTCAGCCACGATGTAGAGATCGTCCTCAGGGCCGAAGGCCAGACCCTCAGGCTGGGATACGTCCTCCCGCAGGCCGTGATGGCCCCGCTCAAGCCGAAGAATCAAGGATGGTTCCCCCTGGCCGTCGAAGCGGAAGACACGTCTCGACTCATGACTGAGAACAGTCATGGCATTCCAGCGCTCATTGAAGGAAATCGACGACACATCGCCCGCCAGCTGGCCCAGTGCGTACTGGGGATTCCAAACCGTGAAGGACAAGCTGGTGGGCTGCCCCAGCAGCAGCTGATCACTGCCACGCACTTCCACGATCTGCAGAGGGTTCTTTTCATTCGCCAAGAAGAGACGCTGGCCGCGGTGATCCCAGGACAGACCCTCCAACCCCTGATTGGCGTTGCCATTGAACGAGGCGCTCAAGGTGCGAGACGACACCGGCACAACCCGCTTGGTATCCGCAGCAATGCGCGCTCCCCAAACCTCATTACCCTTTTCACTGGCGATCACAAACAGATCACCCGCGACATGACTGATGGCCTCAATATCGTCACCAAAAGCCGCGGGCAGGATCCGCAGCACCCGTCCGCACTGATCCAACTCAACCACGCGCTCCGGCTGGTTGATCACCGCAAAGAGGGTGTTCGTGGCCGTGCTGTAAGTGAGCCCTGAAATATTTTGATTCACACCACGCAATTGCTTGGCGGCCCCGACCACCACGTAGCCCGGATCTTTCAGAGTGTCCATAGGCCATAGCCAGGAGCCCCGCAA
>JBIIQU010000084.1:0-5491 GCA_044341905.1 Vulcanococcus sp.
CCTGGCCCGAGGCCCCCGCTGCAGCGGTCCGCGCGGCCCTGCTGGAGGGGCTGGCATCGATGGGCCTGGAGGCCCTGCCCTGGAGCCCGTCCAGCCGGCAACTCCAGCGTCGCCTCTGCCTGGCCCAGGAGCACCTGGGCGATCCCTGGCCTGACCGCAGCGACCAGGCCCTCATGGCCGATCTCGACGGCTGGCTGGGGGATCAGCTCGATGGCCTGCGCAGCCGCGCAGACCTGCAGACCCTGGATCTGCAGGAAGCACTCTGGACCGGTCTGCCCTGGGACTGCCGGCTATACCTGGAGCGGCTACTGCCGGGCACCCTGCTGATCCCCTCCGGCCGCCAGGCCCGGATCAACTACGAATCCGGCCGCCCCGTGCTGGCCGTAAAGCTGCAGGAGATGTTTGGTGCCACCACCACGCCCACCGTGCTGGAAGGCCGCCTGCCCATCACGGTGGAACTGCTCTCACCGGCGGGGCGCCCGGCCGCCATCACCCAGGACCTCGCCGGGTTCTGGACTGGGGGCTACCGCCAGGTGCGCAGCGAACTGCGGGGGCGCTACCCGCGCCATCCCTGGCCCGAGGATCCCAGCCAGGCGATCGCCACCGCCCTCACCAAGCGCCGGCTTCAACAGGATCAATCCCAGAGGTGATCAAAGCCGAAGTGGCGCAGCCCCTCGGCGATGCCCGCACAGCCCTCTGCCTCGGCGCGGTACACCGATGGCAGTCGCGGCAGATGCTCCAGCAACGCGGCCTCGGCATTGCCCACCATCACCCCCTGCAAACCGGTCTCGAACATGGCCAGGTCGTTGAGGGTGTCGCCGGCGGTGACCACACAGCGGGACTCCACCTCGAGCCACTCCAGCAGGGCCAGAAGGGTGCTGCCCTTGTTCACCCCCGCCGGGAGCACATCGAAATAACGGCTGTCGGAGAGCACGCAATCGGCTCCAGCCGCCTGGAGCTGGGGAATCACCCCGTGGTCAAACAGCTCCAGATCCACGTAGTACGCCAATCGGCGGTTGGAACTCACCGGCTGCAGCGACAATCCAGCCTGATGAGCCAGCAAGGGAGCCAAGCGCTCGGGTAACCCCTGCCAGCGCTGCTCGATCGGATCGACGGCCAGCGGCACCGGCGCAAGCGAGGCCCCACAGGCCACGGTGCAGCCCACATCGCCGATCACCAGGTGCGGCGCCCGCAGGCCGATCGGTTCATCCTCTTGGAGAACCCGGGCAATCGAGGCGAGGTCACGGCCCGTGCAAAACACATGCAGCACCCGCTGCCGCTGCTCCGCCAGCCAGCGGTAGAAACGACGGCGCTCCGGGGTGGAGCCCCCCAGCAGGGTGCCATCCAGGTCGGTCACCAGCACCAGCTCGGGCGCCTCAGGCAGGGGGGCCGAGAGCTGACGCTGCAGCTGCTGGCGAGGACTGGCGATGGGCCCAACAGACGCGGATGCACCCACCTCACCAGGCTTCAGCAAACCTGTCAACGGCCGCAGCCCATCCCCGCCAAAGCCCAAGCGCAGCCCCGGGAGCAGATCTGCGGCAGCTGTCAAGTTATCGCCAACGATCGTTACGGTTGAAGAGCCGCCGCCTTGGCTCCCATGTCTGATTCCCCCCGCTTTGGCTTCGTGCCCTTTGCCGAAACCTGGAACGGCCGCCTGGCCATGCTGGGGTTTGTGATCGGCCTGGGCACCGAGCTGCTCACTGGCCAGAGCATCCTCGGACAACTCGGCCTGGGCTGAAGGTTCGATCGGGGCGTTTTTGCATGGTTCAAACTGGACAAACGTCTGGTCTGTCCCCGCTCTGGCACCGCTCTACGCCAAGAACCGCCGCGATGGCGCTCGTCTGCTCAGCAGCGCTCTCGTGATCACGAGCATCGCCCTGATGAGGCTCGATCACACCATCGGCCTGGTGATCGCGATCCTCGGCACGGCGGTGTGCCTCTACTGGTGGCGCTGCTACCGAACCCTTGAACGCTGAACCGGGCCTACCGCGCTACAGCGTTTCGGAGCTGAACCAGGCGATCGGATCGCTGCTCGAACGGGGGTTTGCCCCCCGTTTTCTGCTGGAGGGCACGGTCTCCAGGCCCCAGCTGAAGAAGGGGCACCTGTGGCTCACCCTGGTGGATGAACAGGCCTCTGTGTCTGCGGTGGTTTGGGCTTCGCAGCTCAGCAAGCTGTCGCACCAACCCAGCGAAGGTGATGGCGTCACCGTGGTGGGCAAGCTCAACTTCTGGGCCACCCGGGCCAGCCTCTGCGTTCAGGTCCTCGACCTGCGCCCCAGCCTCAGTGCGGTGCTGCGCCAGTTCGAGCGGGTCCGCCAGCAGCTCGAGCCGGAAGGCCTGTTTGCCCCGGAACACAAGCGATCGCTGCCGGCGATGCCGGCCGCCCTCGCCCTACTCACCAGTGTTCCCAGCTCCGCCCTGGCAGACATGCTGCGCACCGCTGCAGAACGCTGGCCCGCCACCAGAATCCACGTGGTGCCCATCCCAGTCCAGGGACCTGTGGAGGCTGCCATTCAGGCGCGCCTAGCCCAGGTGATCGCTGCAGCACCGCGTCTCGGCATCGAGGCGATTGTGTTGGCCCGAGGCGGCGGCAGTCGGGAGGATCTGGCCGTGTTCGACGGCGAAAGCCTGGCCCGCGACCTGGCGGCCTGCCCTCTACCCGTGGTGACTGGACTGGGCCATGAAGACGACACCACCATTGCCGATCTGGTGGCCGACTACCGAGCCGCCACCCCCACCGCGGCGATCGTGGCTCTGGTGCCGGACCGCCAGGCCATCCAGCAGCGGCTGGCCCAAGAACGCTCCCTGGTGAAGCAGATGGTGATGCTGCGGCTGGAGCGCGAGCGCCAACGGTTGAGCAGCCTCCGCGAGCGGCTGGAGCTGCAGCACCCAACCCTGGTGCTGCAACGACTGCGGCGCGACCTGCAGCATCGCCTGGCGCTGCTGCAGGCCTTGTCTCCTCAGCATTTGCTGCAGCGGGGGTTCGCTCTGGTACGCACCAGCACGGGGGAGCTGGTGCGTTCAGCGCAGCAGGTGACACCGGGGGACGCGCTGAGCATCCAGCTGGCGGAAGGCCAGCTCGAGGTGGAAGTGAAGCAACATCACCCCCAACAGGCAGGCTGAAGCCATGAGTGACCCCACCCCCAAAAGCACCAAAAGCCGCTCGCGCAAGGTCCCGCCGCCAGCCGCCAGCACCACGCCGGAGTGGCTGGCCGATATCCAGAAGCTGAGCTTTCAGGACGCCCACACGGCCCTGCAGCTGGCCATGGCCCAACTGCAGGCGAGCGACCTCGATGTGGAGCAGATGGCAGGCCTCTATCAACGGGCCCGCGCCTATGCAGACCACTGCGAAGCCGTGTTGGCACGGGTGGAACAGGACGTGATCGAATGGGGCAGCGAACCACCAACAGAGAACGCCTGACCATGCCCCGCCCCTGGCTTGCCTGGCTGTATCTCGCCCTCGCCATAGCCGGAGGGGTGCTGCCCTGGATGGCCAATCTGGATTACATGAGGGCCTACGGCTCGAGCTTCGATATCAGCCAATTCGTGCAGCTCGCCAACGCCAATCCAGCGGCCCAATCCCTCTCCCGCGACCTGCTGATCGGCGCCTCGGCCATCACCATCTGGATGGTGGTGGAGAGCCGGCGGCTGCAGATGCGGCATCTCTGGGTGGTGCTACTGAGCTCAGTGACCATCGCCTTTGCCTTTGCCGCCCCCTTGTTTCTGTTCCTGAGGGAGCGGAGGCTGATCGAACTGGAGCGCCAAGGCTGACCCTCAGCGCTCCTCATCCACTGGGGTTACCACCACGTCGATCACGACATCACTGGCGGGCTGTTCCCTGAAACCCTCTGGAGGGAAGCCCGCCTGGGGCTGATCCAGCCCGGCCCCACAAGCCGGACAAATGGACGCGCCAAAACTGGGAGTTCCGCAGGCCGCACAGGTGACCATGCGGCGCTTGAGCACTTGCCAAGCCAACAGACCCGCTCCGGCCAGCAGCAACGGACCCAGCACCACCAGAAGCGTCACCCCTTCCAACAGGTCGACAGCGAATCGGCCGGCCAGCCCGGGCGCCAGGAGCACAAAGGCCCCGATCGTGATCCATAGCCAGGGGATGCGGCGCTCCATCACTGCTTGAAACGGGCGTCACGCTCCATCCAACGCTCAAGCGCCGCCAGAGCTTCCAGACCGGCCCAACCCATCAACAGGCCGGCCACCAGGAAAACAGTCAGCAAGCCGACGCCAATCACAACAGGCACCAGGGCCATGGTGGCGGCGATCCCCAAGACCACAGCGCCCACGCCAGCACAGGCCAGCAACAGGCTCGCGGGCAAGGGTCGAACCGAACGCGTGAGTTGTCCCAAGGCCATGGCGCGGCAGATCTTCATCCTGCTTCCCTACCGGGCCCTGGCCCCCAGCCAACAGGTGCGGATCGCCCCCCATAGGGAGCACGGCTGAGCACCACACTCACCGCCATGCCGTAGTACACCACAAGGGCCACGAGCCACACCCACAGGGTCAACACCAGCACAGCGCCAATCACCCCATAGGCCTGGAAACGAGCTCCCAGGGTGATCAAACTGCGCCCAACCGCCAGGTTCAGGGTCGTGAGAGCTCCGCCCACCAAAAGGGCCCCGGGTAGCAATGGAGCGCTGGGCACCGGCCTGGTGGGCAGGAGGCGCAACAGGGCATAGGACAGGCTGCAGGCGATCAGGAGCGACAGCATCAGATCCAGCAACAGCGGTAACGGCAGCCACACATCAAAGGGCTGGGGCAGCCAGCGCTGGAGCAGGAGTTTCCAACTACCAGGCCCCATCAGCCGCAGGTTGGTGGTGAGCTGATCGAGTACAACGAAAAACCCGATCAGCAACACCAAGCCAAACGACTCAAGTCGCGCCCGGATGAAGCGCTGCACCACGCGAGTCCAGGGGATCTGCTGGGGGGGCACGGGCCTAAATCCCCACAAACGATCCGCCCCACGCTGCAGGCTGAGGTAGGCATTGGTGGCCGTGACCAGCAGGAATGCAACACCCACCAAGCCAGCCCCAGCACCCTGGCGATAGAGCTTGATGAGCGTGGAACTCACCAGCGGCAGAACCGATGGCGGCAGGAATTGCTCAGCCAGATTGAGAATGTTGTCGGTCAATCCGTCCACACGACCGAGAATGCGGCTGGCCACACCGAGGGCGATCAGCAGAATCGGAAACAGGGACTGGAGGCTGTGATAAGCAAACGCAGCACTCAGATCAACACAATCCTCACGATCCCAGAGGCGATAGGCACGCCAGAACAGCTTCACGAGTCCGCGAAAACGCAACCGACGATTGCTGCGGATCTGCGTCACTCAGCGTCCCGGTGGATTCGCCTGACACTAGACAGACGGCGGAGCGAGCTCAAGGGGTAAGCGAGATATCAGCAACAAAAAAGCCACCCCGAGGGGTGGCTTTTTCATCTCCGTCTGCAGAAGGCCTCAAGCCAATGCTGCAGGTGGAGC
>JBIIQU010000085.1:0-5472 GCA_044341905.1 Vulcanococcus sp.
GCCTCAGGGAGAAGGTGATCGGCAGTTCCTTCACGGTGTCCACGAACACCAGCAGGGTGCCCACCACCAGTGGCGAGCGCAGCAGGGGCAGGTGAATGCGGCGCAACACGGCCACCCAGGAGCAGCCAAGGCTGGTGGCCGCTTCATCCATGCTGGGGGGGATGCGCTCAAAGGCGGCGTCGAGGCCCCCTTTGGCCACCGCCAGGAAGCGATCGGTGTAGCCCCAGATCAGCAGCAACATCGGGGCCAGCCCCGCGGGGCCACCGATCAGCATCAGGGCCAGGGCGATCACCGTGCCGGGGATCGCGTAGCCCAGGCCGGCCAGAAAGCTGAGCTGCTGGATGAGCTGATTGGGGATCCAGCGTTTGGCCATGGCCAGCAGCAGGCCCGCGGCCACCGTGATGCCGGAGGCGGCCAACGCCAGGGCAAAGCTGCGGCCGCTGAGGCTGGCCAGCTCGCCGATGGGTTCGGCCTGCAGTTGATCCCAGCTGAGCGCTGCCCACAGCACGGGCAGGCCGAGGGTGAGTAGCGGCGGCAGCAGGGTCACCATCCAGGCCGCCACCAACCTCCAGCCCCGCAGGTTCCAGCGCTCGAGATCGCTGCTGTCGTTGCCGAGGTTCCAGCAGCGGCTGCGCTCGCGCAGCTTGCGCTCCGCGGCCACCAGCAGCGCCACAATCACTAGGGCCACCAAGGCCAGGGCCACTGCCCCATGGGGGTTTCCCTGCTGCTGCCAGCGCAGCAGAATCCCCGCCGAGAGCGTGGGCACGCCGAGCAGCTCCACGGCTCCGAGTTCGTTCACCACCTCCATGCCGGCCAGGGCTATGCCGGCCCCGATGGAGGGCATGGCCATCGGCAGGGCCACGCGCCAGAAACTGCCCCAGGGGCCCACCCCCAGGCTGCGGCAGGCCTCCAGTTGGCGCCGGCCGCTCACGGAGAAGCTCTCCGTGGAGAGCAGGAACACGTAGCTGTAGGTGCTCAGCGTCAGCACCACCACGGTCCAGAGGGAGCCGTGGACGCGCTGGCCCAGCCGGCTGCCCAGATCGATCAGGGTGGCGGCCAGCAGATAACTCGGGGTGGCCAGGGGCAGCAGCTGGGCGATGCGCAGCCAGCGGCGGCCGGCGAATGCACAGCGGGCCGTGAGCCAGCCCGAGCCAGCCCCGAGGGCGGCACCCAGCCCCCCCACGGCCGCTACCAGGCCAATGGTGTTGAGCAGTTGCTGGAGCCCATCACTGCCCAGGCTTAACCCGGAGAGGCCGTCTGGGCCTGAGCCGGCGAAGGCCACCAGCCAGGCCACCGGCGCGAGGGCCAGGGCCACCACCACCACCACGGCCAGGGAGAGGGCCGTGCGTCCCTCCTGGGCAGGTTGCGAGGCGCCGGCGGCCACCATTCCGAGACGAACTCCAGCGGGGAAGGGGAGCAACCTAGCCAACGCCTGCTGCTATTGAGAATCCCTTGCAACCAGCGGCGGGTGGCTGGGGCTACTTCCAGCCGTTGGTTTCCATCAGTTTCACGGCGGCCTTGTTCTTGGCGCCCATTTGCTCAGCGGAGATGCCGCTGGCCTTGAAGGTGCCGAAGGCCTTCAGGGTGGCGTTGCTGCCATAGCCCTTCAACGGGTATTCGTGATTGGCTTCGGCGTAGCCCTTGCCGCCGGTGGGGGAGGCGAGGAATTCGATCAGCTTCAGGGCAGCGGTGGGATTCTTCGCATTGCGGGTCACGCCGGCACCGCTGATGTTCACGTGGGCTGGGTTGGTGAACACCACCTTGAGCTTGCTGGCCAGGGCCTTATCGGCAGCGCCGCTCTCGCCGGCCACCATGCGCGCTAGGTAGTAGGTGTTCACCAGGCCAACGCCGCATTGGCCGTTGCCGATCGCGCGGATCAGCGGTGTATCCGAGGTGAAATAGGGCTTGGTCACGTTGGCCGTCATCGCCTTCACCCAGGTGGCAGCGGCCGCATCGCCCCGCTGGATCATCTGATCGGCCACGAGAGACTGGTTGTAGACGCTCTGGCGGTCGCGCAGGCAAAGCTTGCCCTTCAAGGCTGGTTTGGCCAGGTCGGCGTAGGTCTTGATGCTGGCGGGGTTCACCAACTTGGGATTCACCAGCACCACGCGCACGCGGCGGGTAAGGCCGTACCAGCGGCCCTTGGTATCCCGCAGGCTCAGGGGCACATCCCGCAGCAGAGCTGCGGAGCGGGTGGGCTGGAACAGTCCCATGTCGCTGGCTTTATCCAGGCGGGCGGCATCCACCAGCACCAGCACATCGGCCGGCGAGTTCTTGCCCTCGCTGCGCAGGCGCTCGATCAGGGCATCGTCCTTGGCCTCCAGCAGCTTCACCTTGATGCCGGTCTGGCGGGTGAACTGGCTGTAGAGCTGTTTGTCGGTGTTGTAGTGGCGCCCTGAATACACGCCGATCTCGGTGCTCTGAGCCCGTGATGCTGAGGCTGCAGCCGTGAGGGTGATGCCGATCAGAGCGGCGGCGCCGATCCGCACCGGAGTGATCTGGCGACGCAGGGAACGCAGGGTGGCAAAGCCGGACATCGGGCGACTGCAACAGCGGTGCAAGGCCTGAAACCTAAAAGCCCTGGGCCCTGGCCAGCGGTGCCTAGTTGGCCAACCGATGTGCCATTTTTTACAGCACCGGGCTGGCCGTCAGGCCGCCAGCTGTTTCAGCGAAGCCAGGTAACGCTTGCGCTGCCCGGACGCCCAGGGCTCATCGCTCCAGCTGCTCTCCGCCCGCAGGTTGGGTTGGTTCGACTCGTCCTGGGGGGCTGGCTTGTCGCTGCTGCGAACGTCTGCTGCGCTGGTCTCGTTCATGGCGCGAACTTAGGCAGGTTCCGCCTGCTGCCCAGGGGCTGACACGTGTTGTTGCAAAGGAGTGGTTGATCGGTGTCCAAGGCCTGGCGTATGAGGAAAAACCTCAGATAGAAGCCGGTTGCCGTTTTCCATCCCAGGCCCGGGGAGACTCGGGTCCGGACGCGCCTCTGCCATGACCGGCCCCAGCGAGACCCCCATCAAGATCCTGGTGGCCGACGACGAGGAGAACATCCGCCGCATCCTCGAAACCCGGCTCACGATGCTGGGCTACGCGGTGACCCTCGCCTGCGATGGCAAGCAGGCCATGGAGTGTTTCCGGGAGATTGAGCCGGATCTGGTGGTGCTCGACGTGATGATGCCCGAGCTGGACGGCTTTGCGGTGACCGAGCGCATCCGGGCGCAATCGGAGGTGCCGATCATCCTGCTCACGGCCCTTGGCGACGTGGCTGATCGCATCACCGGCCTGCAGCTGGGAGCGGACGACTACCTCACCAAGCCCTTCAGCCCCAAGGAGTTGGAAGCCCGCATCCGCTGCGTGATCCGCCGGGCCACCTACGGCCATGGCAGTGGTGTGGCAGGCAGCGGCCGCGCCGCCAGCGTGGTGGTGATCGGCAACATCAGCGTGGACATCAACAAGCGCCAGGTGTTCCGCGGTGAGGAGCGCATTCGCCTCACGGGCATGGAGTTCACCATGTTGGAGTTGCTGCTCAGCCGCTCCGGCGAGCCCATCAGCCGGCTGGACATGCTGGAGCAGGTGTGGGGCTACAAGCCCGAGCGCTCCTCCGATAGCCGCGTGGTGGATGTGCACATCTCGCGCCTGCGGGGCAAGCTCGAGGACGACCCGGACAATCCCGAGTTGATCATCACGGCCCGGGGCCTGGGGTACATGTTCCAGCGCATCAGCCAGCCGCTGGAGCCCACCCTGCGCTGAGGCCCCGGAGGCTTAGGGCTCTTTGCTGCGCTTGGGCAAGTCGCTGGGGCGCATCAGCACCACCACGGAGCCCGCCACGATCAGCACGCTGAGCACGATCCCCGCCACCACCGGCAGCATCACGTCGTTCTCCATGCGGGCAGCTCCGGGTGCAATCACCATGCTGGCGCCGTTGCCGGGGAGGTGCAGCCCTAGGGGCGGATCCCCGCCCTACCCAATCCGCTTCACAAGGCTTTACGATACCTACAAGTTTCGTAAAGAACTGCCCCCATGGCTGACTCCACCTCCCGCTTCGGTTTCGTTGGCTTCGCTGAAACCTGGAATGGTCGCCTGGCCATGCTCGGCTTCGTGATCGGCCTGGGTACCGAGCTGCTCACCGGTCAGGGCATCCTGTCCCAGATCGGCCTCGGCTGATTCAGACAATTCCAGGGCGGCCTCTGCGGCCCTGTTCAAGCCTGTCCGGTCTTCCGGGCAGGCTTTTTTCGTGGGTCAGGTGGATCAGGCCTTCTTCCCGCTCATCCACTCTTCAGGCTTGGCGGCCTCCGGGGCATCACTGGGAACCCGCTCCTTTTCGATCTCCCGGTTGAGCTGGTGAAACAGGTGGTCCGGTGATCGGTAGCGCCGGGGTAGGCAGGTGTGCAGGGTCTCAAGGCGACTCCAGCACAGGGTTTTCTGCACTTTTTTGAGGCTGCTGCCCTCGATGAGCAGCATTTTCAGGGCCTTTCGGTAGAGGTAATACTTCGATTCGAGTTCGCCGATCGTGAGTCTCGGCGTGTCTGTGTCTGTCATCGCGCTCTCGGGAGAAAAAGTTCAGCTGGGCAACAATGTGCTGGCTCAGTCGCGTTGGCGAACGGCGAGTCTTCTCCCGGGGTCAGGCCCGCTGCGGCAGATGCGATGCCGCAGCGGCCCTATCCAATGACCCTAAAGCACCTCTCGCGTCAGCCGGCTTGCCAGTCGGCAGGAGGTTCCGGCTTGTCAGTGTCCTTCAGGGAGGGGAAGGTGCTGCGGATCTGCGCGGTGATGGCCTGGCGCACCGTTTGCCGGAACTGCTCCGCCGCTGTTGGGCTCAGCACCGGGTAGCTCGAGTCGCCGCTGGCTTCACCCCGCAGGGGCTTCCAGCTTGTTTTTTCCCGCTGCTTGAGCTCTTCCAGGGGGGTGAGGAAGTCGAACGCGAGGTTGCGGCCGGAGGCTGCAGCCTCCGCAATCCACTGCTCCCGCAGGGGGATCAGCTCCTTGGCCTTGAGGGTGTCAGGCAGTCCCAGCACCGGTTCGTAGTAGTCGAGGGCCCGCAGCTCCTCCTCCAGCAGCACTGGCCAGGCACCCTGCTCGGTGTCGTCGAGGCTGGCCTCGGCGCCACTGGCCCGCATGGCTTCCAGGTAGAAGGCCAGCCAGCGGTAGTGCGACTTGTCGCGGGTGCGTTTCTTCTCCGAGCCCTTGCCGGTGGTGCGCTTGGGCAGGGCGGCTTCTGCTTTGCGCAGGAACACCCGGTCTTCCCGTTCGAGGTTGATGGCACCCCAGCGCTGGCGGTACTCCCAGAGCTCTTCGTACTTGCGCACGTCCTCTGCGGTCCACCCCAGGGCCTTCAGCTCTTCTGCCCTGTTCTCCTCACCTGTCTGCACGCGTCTGTTGCCTTGATGCGTGCGCACCCTAAGTCCCGTCTATCCGCCACAACATGGTCTACGGCCTGGTGGTGGGGATCAGGCGGATGCCGTTGCGTTCCAGCTTGAT
>JBIIQU010000086.1:0-5453 GCA_044341905.1 Vulcanococcus sp.
AATGCCATTGACAGGGCCCGGATGCGCCAGGCCAATCGCCTGTTCAATCGCATGGCCGGCATGGGGATCACCAAGCTCGACCTGATGACCCTGGAGGCCGACGACATCACCGCCAGCCGTGTATTTGCCGGTGAGGTAGAAGGCCTCGACCGCAGCGAGCCCATCACCCAGTAGGGGGCTATTTCTTCTTGCGCGAGTCGATCTGCAGCAGATCCCGCACCTGCTGCACCTGACGACCCAGCTGCGGATCCGCACCCAGCTTCTTCTCAATCTGCTCCACGGCATACATCACCGTGGAGTGATCCTTGCCGCCGAAGGCCTCGCCGATGCGCGGCAGTGACAAGTTCGTGCCCTGCCGCATCAGGTACATGCCCACCTGGCGAGCCTGGCTCACCGCGCGCTTGCGGCTGGGGCTCTTCATCTCCTCCACCCCCACGCCGAACACCTCGGCCACCTTGTTCAACACCTGGGCAGGGGTCACCTCCACCTCCACACCGGAGGGATCGAGCATCGGCGCCACCGATTCCACCGTCATCGGCAGGCCGGTGATCGAGGCGAAGGCCACAGCCCGGGTGAGGGCCCCCTCCAGCTCCCGGATGTTGGAGGTGAAGCGCCCGGCCAAATACTGAATGAGATCGCGGGGCAGGCTCATGCGCTCGTGCTCCGCCTTCTTGTGCAGGATCGCCATGCGGGTTTCCAGATCAGGAGCCTGGATGTCGGCGATCAGGCCCATGGAGAAGCGGGAGATCAGCCGCTCCTGCAGCCGGGGAATCTGGCTGGGGGGGCGATCACTGGCGATCACGATCTGGCGGCCCGCCTCGTGCAGGGCGTTGAAGGTGTGGAAGAACTCCTCCTGGGTGTACTCCTTGCCCTCGATGAACTGGATGTCGTCCACCAGGATCAGGTCAGCGGCGCGGTAGCGATCGCGGAACTTCTGCATCCCGTCCTTGCGGATGGCCTGGATCAGATCGTTGGTGAAGGTTTCGGTGCTCACGTAGGCCACGCGGGCCTCGGGATCGATCTCCAGCCGGTAGTGGCCGATGGCCTGCATCAGGTGGGTCTTGCCGAGACCCACACCACCGCAGATGAACAGCGGGTTGAACTCACGGCCGGGGGCCTCGGCCACCGCCAGGGCCGCCGCATGGGCCATGCGGCTGTTGGGGCCCACCACGAAGCGGTTGAACACGTAGCGGGGGTTCAGGCCCGGAGCCAGCTTGCGCGGCGCCTCACCGGTGGCGGTAGGGCCATGCAGCGCAGGAGCACGGGACTCCCCGGTGGGTGAAGCCTCACCGGGTGCCAGGGCCCCGGCCAAGGTTTGCATGGTGGCTCCGCCCTCGGCCTCGGCCGTGGCCTCCACGGCCACACCCACCGGACGCCCCGCCAGCTCCGAGGCCACCGCGGCGATCGTGGTGAGGTAGTTCTTGCGCAGCCAGCCGCAGGCAAAAGCGTTGGGGGCCAGCAACTGCAGCTGGTCGCCCTCAAAACCAGAGCAACGGGCCGGCCGGATCCAGGTTTCGAAGGTGGGCTTGGAGAGGTTGCCCTGGAGGGCTTCCTGAACCTGGTGCCACAGCTGTTCTCCCTGCTGCACCGACCCGCCGCGCCCGAGCTGCCGAATATACGGTCGTCCCGCTGGCGGGTCGGTCTTAAATGATGCGCATCACGACCTGGCCCCCAAGCCCGCCTGCATGGCCCGATTGATGCGTGTGCGCCGCCGCGTAGCTCTGATCACCACCCTGCTGGGCGCCAGCCTGCTGGCAGCCTGCAGCACCAATCTGCCCGGCCTGCCTGGGGGCCGCGGGGGCGACCCCACCCGCGTGAGCGATGCGCCGGCGTCGCCTCCCCTCCAGCCCGGCACCAGTTTCATCGTGAATGCCGTGGACAAGGTGGGCCCGGCCGTGGTGCGGATCGACACAGTGCGGCGGGTGGTGAACCCCCTGGGCGGCCTGTTCGGCGGTGGCCCATCGGTGCAGCAGCAGCAGGGCCAGGGCTCCGGCTTCATCACCCGGTCCGACGGGGTGATCCTCACCAATGCCCACGTGGTGGAGGGGGCCAATGAAGTGGGGGTGACCCTGCCGGATGGCCGCAGCTTCAGCGGCAAGGTGCTGGGTGCGGACCCCATCACCGATGTGGCCGTGGTGAAGGTGGCCGCCAGCAACCTGCCGGTGGCCCCCCTGGGGGATTCCGCCAAGGTGCGCCCCGGTGAATGGGCCATCGCCATCGGCAACCCCCTGGGCCTGGACAACACCGTGACCGCCGGGATCATCAGCGCCGTGCAGCGCACCAATGCCGTGGGTGAAGGCCAGCGGGTGCCCTATCTGCAGACCGACGCCGCGGTGAACCCCGGCAACAGCGGCGGCCCACTGATCAACGACCGCGGCCAAGTGATCGGCATCAACACCGCCATCCGCCAGGCCCCAGGGGCAGGCCTGAGCTTCGCGATCCCGATCAACCTGGGGCGCCAAATCGCTGCCCAGATCCTCGAGCGGGGCCGAGCCTCCCACCCCTACATCGGCGTGCGGCTGCAGGCCCTCACCCCCCAGCTGGCCCGGGAGGTGAATGCCACCAACGCCGAGTGCAAGCTGCCCGAAATCAATGGCGTGGTGGTGGTGGAGGTGATGCCTGGCAGTCCTGCCGATCGCAGTGGCATGCGCCCCTGCGACCTGATCGAAACCGTGGGCGACACGAGTGTGGACAACCCCTCCGAGGTGCAGGTGGCGGTGGATCAGGGCCAGGTGGGCGAGGCCCTGCCGGTGAAGGTGCGCCGCGGCGAACGCAACCTCAGGCTCCAGCTGAAACCGGCGGAGCTGCCACGGCAGCGCTGAGGGGCGTGCGAGCCCGGCAGCTGGTGGTGCTGGCCCGCTGGCCCGCAGCAGGGCGCTGCAAGCGGCGCCTGGCAATCATCGCTGGTGCCGCCGCCGCTGCCCGGGTGCAGCAGCGCCTCACCGCCCACACCCTGGCCACGGCCCGCCTGGCTGCCGAGCAAGCCCAGGCCGATCTACTACTGGCGGCCGACGGCCTGGGACCGCGGGCCCTGGGGCGCTGGGGCCGCGCGCTGGCGGCCGATGCGGCCGTGCTGCAGGGGCGCGGCAGCCTGGGCCGACGCATGCAGGGCCAACTGCAGCGCAGCTTCGAGCGGGGGGCCCAGCAGGTGGTGCTGATCGGCACCGATCTGCCGGGCCTGGAGGTAGGAGATCTCACAGCAGCCTTCGCCCACCTCCAGCAGCATCCGCTGGTGCTGGGGCCGGCGGTCGATGGCGGCTACTGGTTGATCGGCCTGACCCGCAGGGGATTTGAACGCGCGGGAGCTGCCCTGATGGCCGGCATGCCGTGGGGCAGCAGCAGCGTGCTGGAGGCCACCCTCGAGGCCGCCGCGGCCCGCAGGCTGGAACCTGCCCTGCTGCGCCAGCAGCACGACCTTGACCGCCACGCCGACCTCGCCCCATGGATCCCTTCACGCCGCCGCCGTTAGCGCCCCTGGCGGTGCTGATCCCAGCGCTGAATGAGGCCCAGCGGCTGCCGGCCCTGCTGGCCGACCTGCACCAGGCGCCACCGGGCTTGCTGCGGGAAACGCTGGTGGTGGATGGGGGCAGCAGCGATGGCACTGCCGCCCTGGCGCGGCTGGCGGGAGCCCAGCTGCTGCACAGCCCTCGGGGCCGGGGCAGCCAACTGGCCAGCGCGGCCGCCCGCACAGCTGCGCCCTGGCTGCTGGTGCTGCATGCCGATGCCCGGCTGCCCCGGGGCTGGGCCACGGCGATCACAGCGGCGATGGCCCAACCCGCCGCGGCCTGGAGCTTCAACCTCGCCATCGATGCCACGGGGGTCTCGGTGCGGCTGCTGGAGCTGGCGGTGGCCCTGCGCAGCCGCCTGGGCCAATGCCCTTATGGGGACCAGGGCCTGCTGCTGCCAAGCCAGCTCTATGTCGCAGCGGGGGGCTTTGCTCCGATCCCGCTGATGGAGGATCTCGATCTGGTGCAGCGGCTCCAACCCCACACCCGCCTGCGCTGCCTGCGGCAGCCCCTGCGGGTGGATGGTCGCCGCTGGCGCGAACGCGGCGTGCTGGCGGTGGCCTGGCACAACTGGCAACTCAGGCGCGCCTGGCGCCGGGGTGCCAGCACCGCAGACCTGGCGCAGCGCTACTACGAGCTGCAGCACACTTGCCCCTAGAAGCGCCTCATCCCCGAACCCAATGGATCCTGCCCAGCTGCCACCCAAATTGCCGCGCCGCCAGATCCCG
The DNA here is from genome assembly GCA_044341905.1 of Vulcanococcus sp. Taxonomy (GTDB): domain Bacteria; phylum Cyanobacteriota; class Cyanobacteriia; order PCC-6307; family Cyanobiaceae; genus Vulcanococcus. The sequence continues at coordinate 4,235 of JBIIQU010000086.1, forward strand.
CGGGTGGTTGCCCAGCTGGTGGTGCGCATGCGCTGGGATTTGATCGTGATGGTGGTGCTGTGCGGCGTGTCCCTGGCCCTTGGGCAGACCCCGATGTTCCGGGGGATGCGCCTCATTGAGGGCAGCGGGCTCTCGATTCTGGGGATTGCGGCGTCGATCTTCGTGGCCTTCCGCAACACCCAGGCGATTAACCGCTGGTGGGAAGCGCGCGTGCTCTGGGGCACGATCACCAACACCAGTCGCCACTGGCGCGACACCCTCCATGCGCTGCTGGGTAGTGAGGGTGAACTGCGGGGTGAAGAACAGCGGCTGGTGGCCCTGCAGAGCCTGCAGGCCTGGCTGCTGAACTTCGAGCTCAGGGGCTACTGGCGCGAGGATGCCCACCAGGCCGCCTGTGGCCTCGGCGCCAGCCTGGGCCTGCCGCCGCAGATCACCCTGGACCAAACCCTGCGGGTGCGGGCCGCTGCCATCGGGCAATTGCGGCAGAGCAAGGTGATCAGCGCCTTGGGCTGTGATGCTCTGCTGCGCTGCAGCGAGACCTTCACCAATGCCCTGGGCGGGCTGCAGCGGATCCGCAACACACCTCTGCCACCCACCTATGACGTGTTCATCCGGCTGATCTGCTGGCTGTTCGGCTATGCCCTGTTCCTGAACTTCAGCAGCCAGGGCTCCACGGGAACCGGGGCCATGCTGTTCCTGGGCTATCTCGTGGCCGAGCGGATCGGCGCCTACATCGAGGGGCCGTTTGACCGCGACGGCAGCAGCTTCTGCGTGCCGATGGATCTGATCTGCAGCCGCATCAGCGCCGACCTGCTCGGCAGCCAGCATCCCCTGGCCCAGGTGCCGGTGTCGCGCGATCCCAGCGCCTGGTCGTAACCGACCAACGGGCTAGGGGGAATACCAGAAAGCGCAGCGTTTCTGCTGGGGTTCCAGCTCCCAGCCCTGGGCGCTGTAGAAACCCACCACGCCAGGGTCGGCGAACAGGCTGATGCGCTCCACCTGCATCGCCTTGAGCAGATCGAGCACGTAAACCATCAACTGCTTGCCCAGGCCAGCCCCCTGATAGAGGGGGTGCACCGCCACGTCCCACACGGTGGCTTCAATCACGCCATCGCCGGTGCAGCGGGCGAAGCCCACCAGCCGGGGGAAGCGGGGGTCGTGCCGCCAGAGGCCCACCACCAACAGGCTGTGCTGCAGGGCCTTGCGCACCCGCCGCAGC
>JBIIQU010000087.1:0-5450 GCA_044341905.1 Vulcanococcus sp.
CAGCAACTTGCTCAACCAGCTGGTGATCCTGGGCCTCTGCGGGTTGGTGTCCGGCGGCCGCGGGCTGGGGGTAGATCCCGTGATGATCAGCCGCGATTTCCCGATCATGGTGGCCACCACCCTGGCCTGTTTGCCGATTTTCTGGAGCGGTGGCGTGATCACCCGCCTGGAGGGCGGCATCTTGGTGGCCCTCTACGGCCTCTATCTGGTGGAGCAGATTCTCTCCAATACGGTGCCGTCGGCCGCCGATGAATTCCGCCTGGTGGTGCTGGTGGCTGTGCTGCCGCTCCTGCTGGTGTTTCTGGTCTGGGGCTCTCTCCGCTGGCGTCAGCTGCGCCGGGGGGCCACGGCTCAGTCATGATCCGCTCTGCGGCGCTGATGCTCCCTCTTCTTGGCTGACCAGAGTCTTCTCGCCCTGGGGCTCACCTGTCTGGCTGGTCTGTCCACTGGGATTGGCAGCCTGATTGGTCTGAGCTCCCGCCGCTTCAGTTCCCAGTTCCTCACCCTGTCCCTCGGCTTTTCGGCCGGGGCCATGGTCTACGTGTCGCTGGTGGAGATCCTTCCCAAGGCGCGCCTCTCGCTTGAGCCCCTGCTGGGGCTACGTCTGGGCTACGCCTCCACCGTGCTGGCCTTCTTCGCGGGCATCGTGCTGATGGGCCTGGTGGATGCCCTCCTGCCGGCCCACGTACCAGCAGCTGCCTTGCACGATGAGCTGCCTCCCAGCAACGACGACGCCCCCCGGCGCCGAAGGCTGCTGCGCATGGGTGTGTTTTCAGCCTTGGCCATCTGCATCCACAACTTTCCCGAGGGGTTGGCCACCTTCCTTGGGGCCCTGTCCAACCCCAAGCTGGGGGTGAGCATTGCGGTGGCGATTGCCATCCACAACATCCCGGAGGGTCTGGCGGTTTCGGCACCGGTGTTTTTTGCCACCCGCAGCCGAGCCAAGGCCTTCTGGGTGTCCTTTCTGTCGGGCTTGGCGGAGCCGGTGGGCGGCCTGGCCGGTTATCTGATGTTCCGCTCCTTCCCCAATCCGCTCGCCTTCGGGTTGGTGTTCGCTGCCGTGGCGGGGGTGATGGTGTACGTGTCCTTGGATGAATTGTTGCCGGCCGCCAAGGATTACGGCGAGCATCGCCTCGCCATTGGCAGTTTGATGGCGGGCATGGCCGTGATGGCGCTCAGCCTTGTGGCACTGGCCTGAACCCTGTCAGGATCGATTCGTTGCCTGCAAACCTCTGAGCCGCGGCTGCGTGAGTCAAATTCTTCCCCCGGCCTCCGCCGCCTTCCTGGTGGCCCTGGGGGCCGTGCCCGGCGCCTGGCTGCGCTATCGCGTTGTGGATCACTTCGAGCCCATGCTGCCGCGCAAGCACTGGGGCACCTTTGGGGTGAATGTGATCGCCTGCTTTGCCCTGGGTTTGCTGGTGGGGCTAGAAGAGAGTTGTGGCGAGGCGGCCAAGCGGGTGTTGCTGATTCTTGGCACTGGTTTTCTCGGCAGCTTCAGCACCTTCTCCACCTTCATCGCCGAGTTGCATGCCGTGCTGCGGCAACGGCTCTGGGTGGAGGCCCTGGTGTTGGTGCTGGGCTCGGTTGGCGGGGGCCTTTTGGCCATGAAGGCTGGGCTGGCCCTGGGAGGTGGAGCATGAGGGGCAATCATTCCGAGCAACGTGCCCACAGCCCCAACCTTCAGCAGGAACTGAGCCAACTCGGGCTGGTGGCTGCCGGTGCGATTCCGGGGGCTTTGCTGCGCTGGCACTTCGAGCAGGCCGGCGAGCAGCTCACTGGCGGATTGAAGGGCCTGGTTGGGGCCGATTTTCTGGCCAACATGATCGGCTGTCTGCTGATCGGGATGTTGGTGGCGCAGCCACCCCGCCGTGCTCGCCTCTACCTCTGGGCAGCCATTGGGTTCTGCGGGTCCCTCACCACCTTTTCCTCCTGGATGTTGGAGTTGGCCAGGGCTCTCGATGGGGGAAATCCCATTAAGGCCTTGGCCGTTCTGGTGCTGAGCCTGTTGGGTGGCCTGCTGCTGGTGGTGTTGGGCTATGGCCTCGCACGCCGTTTCAGGCGTGAGTGAGGCTTCGAACAGCTCTTGATCAGCTGCCGGGGCTGCTAACCAGCTCCACAGCTGGAATTCTGAAAACCGCGAGGCCGGCCTGGTTGGCATCGCGGCAGAGCTCCTCAACGCAGGCAGCTTGGAGGCGCACCGCGCCGGAGCAGATCACCTGCCAGGTGTTGGTCTCGAAGTGGGTCTGAAGCCAAGCCAACCCCAACACAGACATGGGCAGCATGCGGTAAGAGCTGCCAACTCCTGCCATTGCCAAATCCATGAAAGAACCCCTTGATGCACCCATTTACGGCGCAGCAGGGGGTTTCTGTCGTGGCGGTTGCTACGGAAGCGCCAGGTTCCGGTTGGGATCAGCCCTGGTTCACCTGTTGGGCGGCTTCAGCGGCCCGGTGGTGGTAGGTGTGACCCCGGTACTGGAGTTCCACTTCCGTGTCGCAGGCAGCGGCTTCGTGGCGCAGGGGTGCATCGAAATGCTGGCCGCGGTAGGTGTGCTCAACCGGTTGGCTGGTGAGCTCTTCGTGCTGGGCGTTGTCGTAGGCGACGCCGCGGTATTGGAGTTTGGTCATGGTCTTCGGGCCTCGAAGGATTGGATGGGATGTCCGCTTCGTGGGAAGGAGCGTTGCTTCGCCTTGCGGTGGGCTACTTCCGGTGAACCAGGGCCCGCAGGCGGCTCACCCAACGTTTTGTCCTTCAATGCATTTCTAGCGCGTCAACGATGTTCAGGTTGAACAGTTCGCCTTTTTCTTCACCCAGTGCTCGCTTTTCTTGTGCGGGTATGAACGTTCTTGGCTCGAAAGCCTTTCTCTGTGATGGTGGCCCTCTGGCGTGGATTGCGGCTTTTGTATCCGATCGAACGGAACCGTGCACCGCTTTGGCGAATGATTCGCATCCAATGGCGGTCGATCCGCCATCCCCCACAGCCATTTCCCTTCATGACTGTTGCCTCGCCCACCCCGCGGCGCCGCCAGCCGCGGAGTCTGCAGGAAGCGAGTCTGTTGGATGCTCCCGAGCTGCTGCTACGCAAGATTCGGGGTTTGTCCTCCAGCCGCACGCTCACCTGGCTGGCCTGCATTCCCATTGCCCTGCTGGGCTTGGGCCTGTTCAACCTGTCGGCCCATGCCGCTGAGCTGCCCGAGCTCACCCCGGCCTTCCTGGCCAACAACATGTTCCTGTTGATCTGCGCCGCTCTGGTGATCTTCATGAACGCCGGCTTCGCCATGGTGGAAGCCGGGATGTGCCGCCAGAAGAATGCCGTTAACATCCTCGCCAAAAACCTGATCGTCTTCGCCCTGGCGGTGACGGCCTATTGGTTCATTGGTTATAAGGTGATGTACAACGCCGATTGGATCATCCCCGGCTGGTTCAAGTTTGGTGGCCTTTTCTTTGATCCCACAGTCACCCCGGAGATGGTGACCGAGGGCAAGCTGGTCCCCAGCGTTGATTTCTTATTCCAGGCTGCCTTTGCCGGCACCGCCGCCACGATCGTGTCTGGTCTGGTGGCTGAGCGCATCAAGTTCGGCGAGTTCGTGATCTTCTCTTTGGTGCTGGTGGGTATTCTCTATCCCATCTCCGGTTCCTGGCAGTGGAACGTGGGTGAGGGTTGGCTCAACAAGTTGGGCTTCATCGATTTCGCCGGCTCCACCGTGGTGCACTCCTTCGGTGCTTGGGCCGGCTTGATTGGGGCCATGCTGCTTGGTCCTCGCATTGGCAAGTTCAGCGATGGCAAGCCCCAGGCTATCCCTGGCCACAACTTGGCGATCGCCACTCTGGGCTGCCTGATCCTCTGGCTCGGTTGGTATGGCTTCAACCCCGGCTCCTGGTTGTCCATGGCTCCGGAAGTCCCCTACATCGCCGTCACCACTACCCTCGGCGCCGCCGGAGGTGGCATTGCGGCCACCCTGCTCAGCCAGTTCACTGGTGGTAAGCCTGATCTCACCATGACCATCAACGGCATCCTGGCCGGTTTGGTGGGTGTGACTGCGGGCTGCGACGGCTTCTCGATGCCTGCTGCCTGGGTTGTTGGCTTCATTGCCGGCATCCTGGTGGTGTTCTCGGTGGCCTTCATTGATGGCCTCAAGATCGACGATCCCGTGGGTGCGTTCTCCGTCCATGGCACCTGCGGCATCTGGGCAACCCTGGCCGTGGGCCTGTTCAACGCCGACAAGGGCCTGTTCACCGGCCATGGCTTCAGCCAGCTGGGTATCCAGATTGTGGGTGTGCTGGCCTTCGCGATCTTCGCGATCGTTTCCTCCTGGATTGTCTGGTCAATCATTGGAGCGATCTTTGGTGGCATCCGCGTCACTGAGAAGGAAGAGATCGAAGGTCTCGATATCGGCGAGCACGGCATGGAGGCCTATCCCGATTTCGCCTCTGCCAAGTAGGCCATTGGCTCCAGGCTCCAAGCGCGCGCCTCTGGCGGGCGCTTTTTGTTTGTTTTGAACAGTTGGATGTCGCCCGCCTCGGCAGGGTGTCTTCTTCCAGGGTGATCACTCGATGTCCTGCCCCCACTGCGGTGAACACCTGATTGTCAAGGTCGCTGGAAACCTCTGCTGCTGCCGGTGTGGCCTCCCGCGGACCGATCTGCACCACCCCCAGCGTTGGGCCAAACCCCTCAGCTCCTGGTCCGTGCTGGTGGGAACGATCCTGGTGTTGCCCTTGGCCCTTGGCATGGCGGCCACGGATGCTCTCCGCCACGGTGGTGCCCATGGCCAGAGCCAAGCCGCTGCTGAGATCGCAGCAAGGGGTCAAGCCCGCTGACACGCCTGCAACGGTCTGGCAGCCTGGGTTTGGCTCCACCGGTTGATTGCGTTGGCCTGTCCTTTCTGTGGCGCCCGCCTGGTTTCCAAAACTGCCGACCACCCGCCCCGGCTTATCTGCAGCAACTGCGGCCGAGTTCTGCCCCAGCCCCCCGCTCCCACAGTGCTGGGCTGGCTGGATCGCCACTGGGCTGGATTACTGGTGCTGGTGCTGCTGCTCGTGATGCCGTTCAGCCTGCTCGTGGTGGCACCGTTCCTGGAGGGTGCTGTTGAGCGTCGCCAACCACGACTGGAGACGCGTGTGAAATCCCGCCACGCCCCATCCGAACAACACCATCAGCCAGCCAGTGCGGTGAGATCTCCCGTGCACCGGCGGATGAGGGAGATGCCGTAGTTCACCCTCATCCTCCAGGCCCTTAAGCGTCGGCGCTGGCCTTGCGGCGCCAGAGACGCCAGAGCTTCTCCAGTTCCAGGTAGAGGAAGAACAGGAGGCTGAAGCCCACACAGATCAGCAGGTCATGGCCACTCAGGGGGGTGGTGCCGAAGAACCGCGCCAGCCCTGGCACGTAGAGCAGCAGCAGTTGCAGGCCTGTGGTGAGGGCCACGGCCCAGAGCAACCAGGGATTGGAGAAGGG
>JBIIQU010000004.1:0-18246 GCA_044341905.1 Vulcanococcus sp.
CTCTCCCAGGCGCTGCCGGCGCGGCACCAGAAATCGATGCAGATCACCGGAGCCTGGGGCAGGTCGAGCTGCACCAGCTCCACCCCATTGCTCAACTGCTGGCGCAGCGGTTCCGGCAAAGGTGAGGCCGCAGGTGAGGGCGAGTGGGGCAAAGCCGTGACGGGCTGTGTCGTGATCTGCATTCTGCTGGCAGGATCACCGGGCTGGTGGCAGGGAGATTGCCGATGACCACATCTGCCCTGGGCATTCATCCCCTGGTGGACGCCCTGGCCGACCGCATCCGCGGCTGCTGGGACACGCTGCCGGACTTGGCCCCGTTGGCGGTGGACCCTGAGCTGGAGGCCATCAGCGGCAGCCTCGACGGCGAGGCCCTGTTCATTCGCAATGAGCTGAGACGCAGCCGTGGTCTGCGCAAACTCCACCTGGAAACAGCGCGCCTGGGCGCCGGGCTGCAGATCCTCCACTGCGTGTTTTTCCCGGACCCCCGCTACGACCTGCCCGTGTTCGGAGCCGACATCGTGGCCGGCCGCGGTGTGGTGTCTGCGGCGATTGTGGATCTTTCCCCCGTGACGGCTCAATTGCCCGCCGCCGTGGCGGGGCCCCTGGCGGCTCTCCCCCAGCGGCGCTTCAGCCAGGAACGGGAGCTGCCGGAGTGGGGCACGATTTTCTCTCCTTACGTGCGCTTTGTGCGCCCCGCCGACGCCGAGGAAGAGCAGCAGTTCATCGCCGTGGTGGTGGCGTTTCTGGAGGTGTTGGCCCAGGCCAGCCGCACCGCTGAACCGCAGGCGATCGATCACCCCGATACGGTGAAGCGCTATCAGGGTCAGTTGAGCTATTGCCAGCAACAGAAACGCAACGACAAGACGCGGCGGGTGCTCGAGAAGGCCTTCAATCCCCAGTGGGCGGATCGCTACATCGAGGAGCTCCTGTTCGACGACCCGGTGCTGCCGGTGTGATGGTCTCGACGCTGACGCGCCGCCCCTGGCTGCTGGCCGGTGGGGTGTTGGTGCTGCTGTTGGCCCTGGGGGCGATGCTGCGCAGCAAGCCGGCCGCCAGGCCTCGACCTGCGCCATCGCCGGCTCAGCTGCGGCCCGAAGGCGTCTCGGCCCTCGGCCGACTCGAGCCCGCCGGCGATGTGCGCAAGCTGGCCGCTCCGATCACCGGCATGGGCGGCAGTCCCCGCATCACACAGCTGTTGGTGCAGGAAGGGGATCGGGTGCAGCAAGGCCAGGTGCTGGCCAGTTTCGACAACCGGCCGGGCCTGCTGGCCGATCAGAGCCTGCTGCAAACCCGCATCGCCAACCTCAGCCAGCAACTCACCCTGTTGGAGCGCGATACCCGTCGCTACCGGGGTTTGGCCAAGGGTGGCGCCACCCCCACCGGCGACCTCGACAACCGTGAGATCAAGCTGATCGCCCTGCGGGGGGATCTCTCCCAGGCACGGGCCCAGCTCCGCAAGGTGCAGGCCGATCTGCAGCTCAGTGAATTGCGGGCGCCCATGGCCGGGACGGTGTTGCGCATCACGAGCCGCCCGGGGGAGCGTCCCGATGCCTCGGGGATCCTCGAGCTGGGGGCCACCGACCGCATGGAGGCGGTGGCAGAGGTGTACGAGAGCGACATTGATCGCGTACGGCCGGGCCAGAGCGTGCGCCTCACCAGCGAGAACGGTGGCTTCAATGGCACCCTGCAAGCCAGGGTTTTGCGCATCAGTCCCCAGGTGCGTCAGCGCCAGGTGCTGTCCACCGATCCCACCGGCGATGCCGACGCCCGCGTGGTGGAGGTGCGGCTGGAGCTGGATCCCAGCGCCGCCGCCAAGGTGCGCGATCTGGCGGGCTTGAAAGTGATCGCCCGCTTCACCCCATGAGCTCTCCAGCGTGAATCCCCTGGCCGCCATCAGCGCCCTCTGGAGGGCGCGAGGCATCCCCCTGTCGTGGTTGCTGCTCACCCGTCAGCCCGTGCGCCTGCTGGTTGCCCTGGCGGGCATCAGCTTCGCCGGAATCCTCATGTTCATGCAGCTGGGATTCCGCGATGGCCTGTTCGACGCCAGCGTGACGGTGCACAAGCTCTTCGATGCCGATCTGGTGCTGATGAGCCCACGCACCATGAGCTCGATCAGCATGGCCGGCTTCCCCCGCCGCCGCCTGGTGCAGGCCATGGCCGATGCGGACGTGGAGGGCATCACCCCCGTGCACTGGAACTTCCTGCTCTGGCGCAATCCCGAAACCCGTGCCACCCGCTCGATCCTTGCCCTGGGCTTTGAGCCGGTGGATCCCCTGTTCACCGATCCGGCCCTGGCCCAGAAGGTTCAGGTGCTCAGCCAGCGGGGCCGGGTGCTGTTCGATGAGCGCTCGCGTCCCGAATTCGGGCCGGTGGCGGACTGGTACCGCCAGGGCCGCACGGTGGAGAGCGAGGTGGGGGGCAAGCGGGTTCGGGTGGCCGGCCTGGTGAGCCTGGGGCCTTCTTTCGGCGCTGACGGCAACTTGATCACCAGCAGTGAGACCTTTCTCTCCCTGCTGCCCAACACCCCTCCGGGAAGCATCGAACTGGGCCTGATCCGCCTCCGGCCCGGTGCCGATCCTGCCGCCGTGGCTGCTCGGCTACAGGCCACCCTCCCGAAGGACGTGAAGGTGTACACGAAGGATGGATTTGTGGAGTTCGAGAAGAACTACTGGCGCACCAGCACCTCCATCGGCTTCATCTTCACCCTCGGGGCCGGCATGGGCTTTGTGGTGGGCTGCGTGATCGTGTACCAGATCCTCTATTCGGATGTGAGTGATCACCTGCCGGAATATGCCACCTTGATGGCCATGGGCTACAGGCTCACCAGCCTGCTGGGGGTCGTGGCGCGAGAGGGGCTGTTGCTCGCTGTGCTCGGCTATCTGCCCGCCTATGCCACGGGCCAGGGGCTTTACCTGATGATCCGCAACGCCACTCAGCTGCCGGTGGCCATGGATACGCCGCGGGCGCTCACGGTGTTCACCATGATTCTGGTGATGTGCATGGGCTCCGCCACCCTTGCCATGCGCCGTTTGGCGGATGCCGATCCCGCAGAGATCTTCTGATGGCGATCCAGGTGCGCGATCTCAATCACTGGTACGGCACTGGTTCCACGCGTCGTCAGGTGCTGCAGGGGGTCGATCTTGCGGTGGCCGCCGGTGAAGTCGTGCTGCTCACGGGGCCCTCGGGTTGTGGCAAGACAACCCTGCTCACCCTGGTGGGCGCCCTGCGCCAGGTTCAGGAGGGGCAGGTGCGCGTGCTGGGCCAGGAACTGGCTCACTCCAGCCGTGATCGCCGCCAACAGCTGCGCCGCTCCATCGGCATGATTTTTCAGGGCCACAACCTGCTGCGCTGCCTCACCGCCGAGCAGAACGTGCAGATGGGTGCCGATCTGCTGCCGGGGCTGGGCTATCGCGCCCGCCGAGATCAGGCCCGCGAGTGGCTGCGCTCGGTGGGCCTGGGCGATGAGCTGAACAAACTGCCCCATGATCTCTCCGGTGGCCAGAAACAACGCGTGGCCATTGCCCGGGCCCTGGCGGCTCAACCGCGGTTGCTGCTCGCCGATGAACCCACGGCCGCCCTGGATTCCCGCACGGGCCGTGAAGTGGTGGAACTGCTGCAACGCCTGGCCCAAGACCAGGGCTGCGCGGTGTTGATGGTGACCCACGATCCGCGCATCCTCGATATCGCCGATCGGCTCCTGCGCATGGAAGACGGCCGCATCGTGGAGGCCAGCTGAAGCGCACGGCGCTTGCGCAGCCCTGACTCACCCCCCTGGCTGCACACCATTCAGTAGGGTGGTGGTTCTCCCAGATCTTTCGCCGCCGCTATGGCCAAGCGCCGCAACCTCAAGAAGGAAAAGCAAGAGCGCAATCGCGCCTACGCCCGCAAGTTCAAGAAGCGCAAGCTGCGCAATGACGGCCGTGGCGAAGGCGCTGGCAACGGCGTCACCGGTACCGCCAACAATGGTGGCGCTGCCGACTGATCGGCCCCCCCGGTGTTGGTTCAGTCTTGGGGATCCTGCGGGGTCCCTTTTTTGTGACCTCCCTCGCCCCTACTCCCTCCCCCGTCGACCTGGCCATGTTTCTCAGCGTCGTCATTCCCACCTACAACCGCAGGCCGATCCTCGAGAAATGCCTGAAGGCCATGGAACAGCAGCGCCTGGAGGCCTGCATCAGTGGCTACGAGGTGGTGGTGGTGGACGACGGTTCCACCGATGACACCGTGGCCTGGCTGCAGCGGGAAGCGCCTCGTTATCCCCATGTGCGCTTGATCCAGCAGGACCACGGCGGACCGGCGGCGGGCCGCAACCGCGGCGTGGAGCATGCCGAGGGTGACGTGATCGTGTTCATCGACAGCGATCTGGTGGTGACGGAGACCTTTTTGCTCAGCCATGCCCGCGCCCTCCAGCGGCAGTGGCAGCAGGCTGGCAACCGCCTCAGCTTCACCTATGGCGCGGTGATCAATACCGCCAATTTTGAGAATCCCACCAGCGAGCCCCACAAGCTCCGGGATCTCTCCTGGGCCTATTTCGCCACCGGCAATGTGGCGATCGACCGGCAGGTGTTGGAGACCAGTGGACTCTTTGACACCCGCTTCCGGCTCTACGGCTGGGAAGATCTGGAGCTCGGCGAGCGTCTGCGGCGCATGGGGGTGGTGCTGGTGCGCTGCCCTGAGGCCGTGGGGTACCACTGGCACCCTGCCCTGAGCCTGGAGCAGGTGCCACGCCTGATCCAGGTGGAGGGTGAGCGGGCCAAGATGGGGCTTGTGTTCTACCGGAAGCACCCCACCCGTAGGGTGCGTTTCATCATTCAGTTCACCGTGTTGCACCGGCTGCTCTGGGAACTGCTCACCCTGGGCGGCCTGGTGAATGAACGCAGCCTGAGGCCCTTGTTGGCCTGGTTGATCCGCCACGGCAAGGCTGGATTGGCGATGGAGCTGCTCCGCCTCCCGCTCAACCGCATCGGTGTGCGGGCCCTGTTCGCCGAAGCCCGGGCGGAGGGCCTGGCCTGAGTGACTGCAGGCCATTTGGTAGGGTGCTGGGGTCCAAATTCACTCCGCACACCTGCGTGTTTCGGGTGATCTGAGCACCACCAGCCTCGGCACAGTCTCTGCCTTGGCTTGCTCCAGATCCCTGGCAGGTGGAGGCGAACCCGAAACCCCCCAAACCATGGCTGTTGTTACCCTCGCCGAAATGATGGAGGCGGGTGCCCACTTCGGGCACCAAACTCGCCGCTGGAACCCGAAGATGTCGCGCTACATCTACTGCGCGCGCAACGGTGTTCACATCATTGACCTCGTGCAGACCGCCGTCTGCATGAACAATGCCTATAAATGGACCCGCAGTGCCGCTCGCAGCGGCAAGCGCTTCCTGTTTGTGGGCACCAAGAAGCAGGCGTCCGAGGTGATTGCCCAGGAAGCCACCCGTTGCGGTGCCTCCTACGTGAACCAGCGCTGGCTGGGCGGCATGCTCACCAACTGGACCACGATGCGCGCCCGCATCGACCGCCTCAAGGACCTGGAGCGCATGGAAAGCTCTGGCGCCATCGCCATGCGTCCCAAGAAGGAAGCCGCAGTGCTGCGCCGGGAACTGGAGCGCCTGCAGAAGTACCTGGGCGGTCTGAAGAACATGCGTCGCCTGCCCGACGTGGTGGTGCTGGTGGACCAGCGCCGCGAAACCAACGCCGTGCTCGAGGCCCGCAAGCTCGATATCCCCCTGGTGTCGATGCTGGATACCAACTGCGATCCCGACCTCTGCGACGTGCCCATCCCCTGCAATGACGACGCCGTGCGTTCGGTGCAGCTGGTGCTGGGTCGCCTTGCCGATGCCATCAATGAAGGTCGCCATGGCGCTAACGACCAGCGCGGTGGTTACGACGAGGAAGAGGGCTGATCTGCGGCATGATGCCGCACCCCTTCTGGGTCCTCTGGAGCTTCCCTACGGGGGAGCTCCACCTTTTTGATTCTGTTTGAACCCGCCCCAACCGATCCCCCACCCCACCCATGGCTGAGATTTCCGCCAAGCTCGTCAAAGAACTGCGCGACAAGACCGGCGCAGGCATGATGGATTGCAAGAAGGCCCTCGCTGAGTGTGCCGGCGACGCTGACAAGGCCGTTGAGTGGCTGCGCCAGAAGGGCATCGCCACCGCCGAGAAGAAGTCCGGCCGCACGGCCGCTGAAGGTGCCATTGGCAGCTACATCCACACCGGCGCCCGCGTGGGTGTGCTGGTGGAAGTGAACTGCGAGACCGACTTCGTCGCCCGCGGCGAGGTGTTCCAGGAGCTGCTACGCAACGTGGCGATGCAGATCGCCGCCTGCCCCGGCGTCGAGTTCGTGAACGTGGCGGATATCCCCGCTGATGTCTCCGAGCGTGAGAAGTCGATCGAGATGGGTCGTGACGACCTGGCCGGGAAGCCCGACCAGATGAAGGAGAAGATCGTTGAGGGCCGCATCGGCAAGCGCCTCAAGGAGCTGGCTCTGATGGATCAGGCCTTCATCAAAGACACCTCCATCACTGTGGGTGAGATGGTGAAGCAGGTGGCCGGCAAGGTGGGCGAGAACATTCAGGTGCGTCGCTTCGTGCGCTTTAACCTGGGCGAAGGCATTGAAGTGGAGAAGCTGGACTTCGCCGCTGAAGTGGCTGCCATGCAGGCGGCCTGATCCTGGCTTTGGATCCCAACGCCAGCCCCCTGATCGAGGCCAATCGCCAGCTCTCTCTGCTGCTGGAGCGGCAGGAGCAGTTGGCGCCCGGTCTGTATCGGGAGCTGGCTCTCTACCTCCAGGTGCTGCGTGAGGGCCTGCTGCATGCCGTGCAGCAGGCCTGTTTTCATCTGGCTACCCAGGTGGTGCCCGAGCGTTATGCCCAGCTGTCCGTTGAACGACGTGCTGTCCTGCAGCAGCGGCTTCAGGGCCTGGTGCAGCGCTGCTGCACCCTGCTCACCGTGGAGCAGCTGATGGGCCTTGCGGCGCAGCAGCAGCGCCGTGAGCAGCAGCGCCAGCGTGCCCAGCGGCAGCGCCTGATCGATGCCCTCGTGGCGGATCCAGACCCTGAGCCCCCGAAGGCTGCTTCAACCGCGGGTTCTGAGCCAGTGGCGCCCCAGGGCTCCATCACCCTCGGGTTGGATCTGCCCTTGTCGGCCGATCTGTTTGAGGCTGGATTGCCTGGCTTGGCCGGGATGAACCGCACTCCCCCCGATCGCGAGGACACGCCCGCCAGCCCGCCAAGGGGCGAGGAGCTGGAGCTGCTGCAATCGCTGTTTGCCATGGCCGCCGAGGGCCTGGGCCAAGAGCCCATGCCTGCCCTCGCCGACACGCCGGAGCCGGCTCCCCAGGCGGAGGAGGCCTCGTTGCAGTTGGCGCTGGCGGTGCAGCCCGAACTCACCCCTCACGACCAAGCCGTCACCGGCACCCAGCTCCCCCGCGATCCCCTGCTGCAGCAGCGCTGGTGGGCTCACCTGGACCAGGCCCTCAGCCGCCGCCTGCGCAATCTCTCCCACGCTGTGAACGTGGAACTGATGCGCTCCGGCCTGGCCCAGGGATTGCTGCCCCTGAATCTCCTGGATGCGGTGCTGCAGGGCCAGGTGGACGTGCTGCCGGCCCCCATGAATCTGTTGCGCCTGCCCCTGCCCATCCCGGCAGCCGCCTCCGGCACGGCTCCAGCGGAAGTGCTGTCGCTGCTGGTGCGCAGCGGCGATCTGGAATTCCAGCAACCAAAGTTGCGCACCTGTCGCAAGCGTCTCGAGCAGCGCCGGCGCCAATTGCGCACAATGGCCGAGCGCTACCGCTACTGGCAGCGCCGGGTTTCGGCCCTCGAGGCGGAGCAGCAGTGGTTGCAGGACAGTGCCCAACCCCAGAACCCGGAGGACCGGCCCTAGCGCTGGAGGCCTGGCTGCGCCCCTTGCAGCAGGCCTTGCAGCTGGAAGCCGACCGCGGCTTTGAGAATCTCCAGGGGCGGCGCGAGCGTTTCCACGCCTTTCTGGCGCGGGAGTTGCGGCAGCATCCCAACAGCGTCACCCCACCCCAGGGCCAGGCCCTGGTGGAGCTGGCCGGGGCCTTTGATAGCTACCCCGAGCAGAGCCTGGGCAGGCGCCAGACCTTGGTGCGACGCAGTCGCCAGCTCTTGCACGAGCTGCACCGTTCCCAGCAGCCCGTGTTGCCGGTGTCCCCCCCGCGGCTGCGGTTGGTGCAGACCCCGGCCGTTGCTCAGCGGATCCAACCGGACACCCCCCTGTCGCAGATCCGGGGGGTGGGTCCGAAGACGGCCGAGAAATTTGCCGTGCTGGGTCTGTTTGTGGCGGCAGATCTGCTGCGCTACTACCCGCGCGACTACCTCGACTACGCCAATCTCGTGCGGATTGCGGCGCTGGTGCCCGGCAGCACCGCCACAATCGTGGCCACCGTGCGCCGCACCAACAGCTTCACCAGTCCGCGCAACCCCAATCTTTCGATCCTGGAGCTGCAGCTGCAGGATGTGACAGGCCGGCTTCGCGTGTCGAAGTTCTTTGCCGGCAAGCGGTTCAGTTCGCCTGGCTGGTTGAAGGGGCAGCAGCGTCTGTATCCCCCGGGCGCCACCGTGGCGGTGAGTGGCCTGGTGAAGGAAACGCCCTACGGACCGGTGTTTCAGGATCCGCTGATGGAGGTGCTGGAGAACCCCAACGCTCCCGTGAAGAGCCGGGACATCGGTCGGTTGTTGCCGGTGTACGGACTCACAGAGGGCCTCAGCGCCGAGAAGGTGCGGGCCGCTGTGGAGCCGGTGGTGGTGGCGGCCCTGGATTGGGGCGATCACCTACCGCCAGTGCTGCTGGAGCTGGAGGGCCTGATGGCCCTGCCCCTGGCCCTGGCCCAGATCCATCAGCCCCGAAATCAGGACTCCCTCAGCGCGGCACGGCGGCGGCTGGTGTTTGACGAATTCCTGCTGCTGCAGATGGGCCTGCTGCAGCGGCGCCACGAGCTCACCGCCCGGCCGGCCCCCCCGCTGGCCCTGCCCACCGCCCCTGGCTCCAGCAGCCTGGTGGCCGACTTTCTGGACCTGCTGCCATTCCCCCTCACCGGGGCACAGCAGCGGGTTCTGGCCGAGATCCGCTCGGATCTGGCGGGCGAGCAGCCCATGGCCCGCCTGGTGCAGGGGGACGTGGGCAGCGGCAAGACCGTGGTGGCCATCGCCGCACTCCTCACCGCCATCGATGCGGGCTGTCAGGGAGCACTGATGGCCCCCACCGAGGTGCTGGCGGAGCAGCACTACAAGAAGTTGTGTGAGTGGCTGCCGCAGCTGCATGTCACCTGCGCCCTGCTCACGGGATCCACGCCAGCCCGGCGGCGGCGGGAGCTGCTCGCAGACCTGGTCCAGGGCAACCTCAAGATGCTCGTGGGTACCCACGCCCTGCTGGAGGATCCGGTGCAGTTCGCTCGCTTGGGGCTGGTGGTGGTGGACGAGCAGCACCGCTTCGGTGTGGCCCAGCGGAACCGGCTGCTGGATAAGGGGCTTCAGCCCCACCTGCTCACGATGACCGCCACCCCGATTCCGCGCACCCTGGCCCTCTCCCTCCACGGCGACCTGGAGGTGAGCCAGATCGATGAGCTTCCCCCGGGCCGCACCCCCATCCGCACCACCATGCTCAAGGCCGGCGAACGGGAGCAGGCCTACAGCCTGATCCGCCAGGAAGTGGCCCAGGGGCAGCGAGCCTACGTGGTGTTGCCCCTGGTGGAGGAATCGGAAAAACTGGATCTGCGCTCGGCCGTGGAGGTGCACCGCCAGCTGAGCGAGGAGGTGTTCCCCGAGCTTCAGGTAGGGCTGCTGCATGGCCGCATGCCCAGTGCCGACAAGCAGGCCGCCATTGGTGCCTTCGCCCGCGGCGACAGCCATGTGCTGGTGAGCACCACCGTGGTGGAGGTGGGTGTGGATGTGCCGGAAGCCAGCGTGATGGTGATCGAGCATGCCGATCGCTTCGGCCTCGCCCAGCTGCACCAGCTGAGGGGTCGTGTCGGCCGCGGTGCGGCCGCCTCCCACTGTCTGTTGATCAATGACAGCCGCAATGCCCTGGCGCGCCAGCGCTTGGAGGTGCTGGTGCACTCCACCGATGGCTTCGAAATTGCTGAGATGGACCTGCGGCTGCGGGGGCCCGGGGCCGTGCTGGGCACGCGCCAGAGTGGCCTCCCGGATCTGGCACTGGCGAGCCTCACCGACGATGGCGATGTGCTCGAGCAGGCCCGCAGCGTGGCCCAACGCCTGATGCAGCAGGACCCCACGCTGCAACACCACCAGCCCCTGGCCACCGTTCTGGCTCAGCAACGCCAGCGGGTGAGCCAGGGCGCGCGGTTGAATTAGTCACCCTTCGGCGCCGCCCTCCCGCCATGGCTCTGCGTCCCTGGAGTCCGGTTCCCATCCACGATTGTGCCGAGCCCCTGCTGGAGCTCCCCGCCGGGTTGCTGCGGCTGGAACCCCATCCCTACGCCGCCCTCGGGGCCCCCTATGGAGCGGGCGCCTCCCCCTTCCGGTTGCGAGCGGCCGTGGTGGACCGCCTGCTCCAGGCTCAGCTGGCGCTGCAGGCCTCAGCCCCGGGATGGCGACTCGCTGTTTTCGATGCCTGGCGGCCCCTGGCGGTGCAGCGCTTCATGGTGGAGCACACCATCGCCGAGGAATGTGCCCGGCTTGGTGTGGATCGTGATCAACCCTCGGTCCAGCTGGACGCGTTGGTGGCGGAGGTGGGGCGCTTCTGGGCGCCACCCAGTGAGGATCCCGCCACGCCGCCACCCCACAGCACCGGTGCAGCGGTGGACCTCACCCTCGCTGATGGTTCCGGCACCGTTGTGAGCATGGGTTCCGCCATCGATGCGATCGGAGCGGTGTCCGAGCCGGATCACTACTTGGAGGTTGCCGACTCAGCCCTGGAGCTCATCGTGAAGGAGCAGGCCCGCGAATGGCATCGGCGGCGCTGCCTGCTACGGCAGGTCATGGGGGCAGCCGGCTTTGCCCAGCATCCCAACGAGTGGTGGCACTTCAGCTGGGGGGATCAGCTGTGGGCCTGGCGCCAGGATCAACCCCAGGCCTGCTATGGCCGCTGGCGGGAGAGCTGAGAGGAAGGGCAGGGCTGGCTTGTGGCCAACGGCTCAGCGATCTCGCTCGATGCCCATGGAGGCTGCCAGTTGGCTGGCCTGCTGCTTGCTGAGCAGGCCCTTGCTGATGCAGCGATTGATGCTGGCCACGGCCATATCTCGCTGGAGGAGCTTGAGCCGCTCCACCACCGCCGGCGGTTGATCGGCGTAGGCCGCGAGTTGCTGGCGGTAGCCGCGCAGCAGGTGCTCTGGCTGGCAGGTGGCCAGATCGGGTTGGAAGGTCTGCACTGGCGAAGCCGGCAGGGGTGGCATTTTCGAGTTGGCTCGAGCCACGCCGGCCCCGGGCCCGCTGAGACCCGTAGCGAGGGCGAACGCGAGGGCTGGTGCAGCAACCAATAGGCGCCGGACCGGTAACGCCGGGAGCTTCATGCCGTGGTGAGCAGCTGCTCAACCTGTTCCCGCCCCAGTTTGGCGATGTAATCCCCGAAGCTGCGCCGACCGCCAACGGCCTTCCAGCCCAGCAGCAGCGGCTCCAATGTGGTTTCCAGCTTCTCCAGGGGCATGCGCTCCAGGTAGGGCTCGGCCAGCCGACTGAGGTTCGGGGTGCCCCCCAGCCAGAGCTGGTATTGGTCCACGCCATCCCCCACCAGACCCAGTTCGGCCATGTAGGGCCTGGCGCAACCGTTGGGGCAGCCGGTCATGCGCACGAGGATCGGCTTCTCGATCTCCAGACGCCGCAATTGGCCGTCAAGCCGCTCCAGCACGTCCGGAAGGATCCTCTCAGCTTCGGTCACCGCCAATCCGCAGAGGGGCAGGGCCGGGCAGGCGATCGCGTGGCGGGCCAGGAGGGGGGGAGCCTCCGGAGTATCGAGGCCAAGGGCAGCGAGGGCCTCTCGCACACTGCTGCGCTGGGCGGTGCCGATGTTGCAGAGCAGCAGATCCTGGTTGGGAGTGAGGCGAATTTCCAGCTGGTAAGTGTCCACCAACTGCCGCAGGCCCTTTTTCAGCTCACCCTGCAGGCGGCCGCAGAGCAGGGGCAGGCCCACAAACCACTTGCCGGCGCTTTGGCGATGCCAGCCGAGGTAGTCCTCCAGCTTGGTGGTTGGTTCCAGCCGTAACCCCTTGATCGGGTGCGGGAAGTAGTGGGTCTTGAGCTCCTGCTTGAACCAGGCGATGCCGCGGTCGTGGATCAGATATTTCATGCGGGCGTGCCGCCGGGTCTGGCGGTCTCCGTAGTCGCGTTGCAGTGCCGCGATCGCTTGAACCAGATCGAGCACGTGCTCAGCCGCCACATAGCCGAGGGGATCGGCCGTGCGCGCGAAGGTTTCCTCCTTGTTGTGGGTGCGCCCCATGCCGCCGCCCACGTACACATTGCAGCCCTTCAGGGCACCACTGGCATCGGCGAAGGCCACCAGGCCGATGTCCTGGGTGAGCAGATCCACCGAGTTGTCGCCGGGCACCGTCACGGCGCACTTGAACTTGCGGGGCATGTAGGTGCCGCCGTAGAGGGGCTCGTTGGCGTCGCCGCTGAACACCTTGCCCTCCAGTTGGCGGGCGCGCACCTTCTTCACGGGGGTCGAGGGCTTGATGCGGTACGACAGCTCCCCATCGACCCACAGGTCGAGGTAGGACCCCTCGGCTGCGGTCGGTGAAAGCAGATCAGCCACGTCGTCTGCAAGTTGGCGTGCAGCCGGATAGGCCCCCTTCTCATAGGGCGCAGCCGGCGCCATCACGTTGCGGTTGATATCCCCACAGGCGGCCAGGGTGGAGCCCATGGAGCGCACAATCGTGCCGATCACCTCCTTGAGGTTCTCCTTGCGGATGCCGTGCATCTGAAAGGCCTGGCGGGTGGTGGCCCGCAAGGTGCCGTTACCCAGGCGATCGGCCAGATCGTCCATGGCCAGGTACAGGGCAGCTGGGATCCGGCCCCCCGGGCTGCGCAGGCGCAGCATCATTTGCCAGTCCTTGTCCTGTCCCTTGACCCGGTTCTCGCGGTTGTCCTGTTGATAGCTGCCGTGGAACTTCAGCAACTGCACCGCGCCGTCACTGAAGTGGTTGCTGTCGTTGGCCAGCTCCGTGGCCAACGGCTCCTTCAGGTAGGCGCTGTCGGCCTTGAGTTGCTCAAATTTGGTGCGCTCGGCTCCAGTGGCGAGGCAGGGAGAGAAAGCCGCTTCAGCAGCGGTGGCCTCTGAGGTCTGCCCTGGAGTCACGGTCACGGCGTCGCCACTTACCTCGCTCGACCGTAGCGAAACGAGCGCAGGGCTTCGGGCGCAGGGCTTTCAATACAGTGCTTGGCTGCCGTGGCCTGCTCTGTGTCGACCTTTCTTCTTGAGATTGGAACCGAGGAGCTCCCCGCCGATTTTGCACGCCTTGCCCTGCCGCAGCTTGAGCAGATGGTCCGCTCCGACCTGGCAGAGCAGCGTCTGGGCCATGGCCTGATCCACTGCACCAGCACCCCCCGCCGTCTGGCCCTGCTGGTGGAGGACTTACCAGCTGCCGCAGACGATCTCGAGGAAGACCGCAAGGGCCCCCCCGCAGGCCAGGCCTTCAAGGATGGGGTGCCGACCCAGGCGGCGATCGGATTTGCCAAGCGCTGTGGCATTGAGCCCGCTGCCCTGGAAGTCCGCGACACCCCCAAGGGTCCGTTTGTGTTTGCCCGTGTCCTGGAGCAGGGGCGCTCCAGCGTGGAGGTGCTCGCCGAGCACATTCCCCAGTGGATCCAGGCGTTGCAGGGGCGTCGTTTCATGCGTTGGGGCGAGGGGGAGAGTCGTTTCTCCCGCCCGGTGCGCTGGCTGGTGGCGCTGCTGGATGCCGCCGTGATTCCCGTCACGCTGCAGGGCAGTGATCCGCTGGTCCAGGCCGGCAATGTCAGCCGCGGCCATCGCCTCATAGCCGACTCGGTGGTGATTCCTTCCGCCCAGGCCTACGTCGAGAGTCTTGCGGCTGTGGGTGTGGAGGTGCAGCGCAGCAGCCGAGCTGCTGCCATTCGCTCCGCCGTCACCCAGGCGGCTGGCGCCCTGCAGGGCCGTCCCGACCTGCCCGACAACCTCTTTGAGGAGCTCACGGATCTGGTGGAGGCCCCGCTGCTGATTGAGGGGTCTGTGGATGCCCACTACCTGGGCCTACCCGCGGAAGTGCTCAGCACCGTGATGCGGGCCCACCAGCGCTATGTGCCCCTCTACCGCCACGACGCTGCGGTGGATCCCCTCGCCCTGGACGCCCGCACCAGCCTGTTGCCCACGTTCCTGTTCATCGGCAATGGACTGCCTGCTGCCACCGACACGGTTCGCCGTGGCAATGAACGGGTGCTGAAGGCACGCCTGGCGGATGCCGAATTCTTTGTGCAGGCCGACCGAGCCGTGCCCAGCATCGACCGCCGCGATCAGCTGGCCAGGGTCACCTTTGCCGAGGGGCTCGGTTCCCTCCGCGATCGGGTGGAACGGCTGGAGTGGCTCACCGATGTGGTGCTGGAGCAGCTGAACCTGACCCCGGAGGTCGCAGAGCATGCCCGCCGTGCCGCCCACCTCTGTAAGCACGATCTTGTGAGCCAGATGGTGGGCGAGTTCCCCGAGCTGCAGGGGCTGATGGGGGGCAAGTACCTGTTGGCGGAGGGTGAGCACCGGGGGGTGGCCCTGGCTGTGGTGGAGCACTATCTGCCTAAAGGCGCTGGCGACCAACTGCCCAGCTCCGAGGCCGGCGCAGTGGTGGCCCTGGCCGAACGTCTCGAGCTGTTGTTGAGCATCTACGCCAAGGGGGAGCGTCCCAGTGGCTCCTCCGACCCCTATGCCCTGCGCCGGGCCTGCAATGGGCTGCTGCAGATTCTCTGGGATCGAGGCTGGAGTGTGGATTTGCTGGCCCTGCTGGAACGGGCCACCGGCCACTGGGCCCAGCTGCTGCCCCACTTCGCGGTGGATGCGGCTGCCCTTAGCGCGGAACTGGCTGAGTTTTTGCGCCAGCGCCTGGTGAGCCTGCTGGAGGACGAGGGCTTCGATGCGGATCTGGTTCAGGCCGTAGCAGGGGAAGGTGTGTCCCTGGAGAGGGTGATCCGTGATCCCTCTGATGCGCGCCAGCGGGCTGAGCTGCTCTCAGAGCTTCGCCGCACGGGTGATCTCGCCGCCGTGCAGGCCGTGGTGACCCGAGCAGCCCGTTTGGCGGACAAGGGCACCCTGGCGCCCGCTGTGCTCAGCGCCTCTGGCGTTGTGGACGCGGCTCTGTTTGAACAGCCCAGTGAAGCCGCCATGCTCGCGGTGCTCAGCCGGCTTGAGCCCATCGCCACCGGACCCTCCGCTGATCGCTATCGCGAGTTGGCTGTGGGACTGAGCGCCGGTGCAGAGGCTCTGGCCGCCTTCTTTGACGGAGATTCCAGCGTGATGGTGATGGCCGACGACGCAGCCGTGCGGACGAATCGACTGAATCTGTTGGGTGTGCTGCGCAATCAGGCGGCAGTTCTGGCGGATTTCCGCCGGATTTCCGGCTGATCGCAGGTCTGGACTGCGTAGGCTGAGGCTTGAGCAGGTGACCCAGTGCACCTGAGTGCCAGGGCAATCACCTGATCTCCACGTCTTCCAGCCTCCAGGGCGTCACGGCGCGTCCGTTGCCTGCTCCGCCCCGCAGTCGCCGGGATTTCAACCTGGCGGGGTTCCGGAAGCGCGACAACCGCATCGCGGCCTGGCAACTGTTCACCACCTTGGTGCCCACCGCGGTGCTGTGGGCAATGGTGCCCTCCCTGGCAGCAGCACCCTGGGGCGTTCGCCTGCTGCTGCTCCCGGTGTTGGCGCTGTTGGTGTTGTTCTCTGCCCGCAGCTTTTCGCTCATGCATGACTGCGGCCACGATGCGCTGTGGGCGAGTCCCAGACTGAATCGCTTCACCGGCTTCCTACTGGGTGGTGTCAATGCCATCCCCCAATACCCCTGGTCACGGGGCCATGCTTTCCATCACAAACACAATGGCAACTGGGAGCTCTATCGCGGGCCCTCAGCGCTGCTCAGTGTTGATAAATTTCTGAAGTTGTCAGTTGGAGAGCAGCGTCGCTATGCCTTCACCAGGCATCCGCTGATGCTCTTCCCCGGCGGATTCTTCTATCTCATCCTGCGCCCGAGGTTGCAGCTATTGCTGGGGGTGTGGCAATGGGCCAGCACCATGCTCCGGCATCTGGTGATGAACGGATGGCGAGGTTGCGCCGAGCTCCCCAGGCTCACCCGCGAGTTCCGTTCCAGTCATTGGTACACCGCCGGTGAGTTCTATGACCTGCTGTTGAACAATCTTGTTGTGCTCAGCAGCTGGTGGCTGATGGGTCGCTGGCTGGGCTATGGCCTGTTCTGGTCGTGCTACGCCACAGTGATGACCTTCTCGGCGGCCATCTTCATCTGCATCTTCTTCGTTCAGCACAACTACCCGGGCTCTTATGCCCATGGATCGGAGGGATGGAGTTATTTCAAGGGTGCCATCGACGGCAGTAGCAACCTGTTGCTACCCCCGATTCTGAACTGGTTCTCCGCCGATATTGCTTTCCATAGCATCCACCATCTCTGCGAGAGGATACCCAACTACCGGTTGCGTGCCTGTCATCAAGCCCATGCCCACCTCCTGGCGGGTTGCACCTATTTGAGAATCCGGGATATTCCCGCCTGCTTCAAGCTGATTCTCTGGGATAGCCAGGCCAACGCGTTGGTGTCCGTTCATACGGCCTTGCAAGCCAACTCCCAGGCGTAAAAAAAAGGAACCAGGCACAGCCTGGTTCCTTTTCGTGAGCCCCATCGGGAACTCAACAAGGACTGAATCTCAACCTTTGCCAGCGAGGGCCGGTTCGCGCTCGTCGTTTTCAGCTGCAGGAGATGCGGATGGGGCAGCTTTCTGCCCACGCACCTTGATCCCGCCTTTGATGGTGCT
This sequence comes from Vulcanococcus sp., assembly GCA_044341905.1. GTDB lineage: Bacteria > Cyanobacteriota > Cyanobacteriia > PCC-6307 > Cyanobiaceae > Vulcanococcus. Next base: position 16,940 of record JBIIQU010000004.1, read on the forward strand.
CACTGCCAGCATCGCATTCACTTCCGCGTCATCACGCACAGCGCTGGGAACGGGCTTGTAACCCTGGGGTGCCAAAGCGTTGCCGCGGAGCACGGACCCGAGGGTGAGCAGCGTGAGCTTGAGCTGCTGCCAGGGGTTCATGGTCACCACCCGCTTGTACAGGTAGCTGTCAAAGGTGAGACGCTGCACATCCTTGTCATCGCACATCTCCACGAAAGCCTCGCGGGCCGCATCATTGCGGTAGAAGATGTTCTGCAGGATTTCAAGCACCTTGTAGGTGGCGCCGTATTGGCGGTCCCACTTCTTCAGGTATTTTTTGAGATCGGCCTCGGTTGGCACCTTGGTGCCACCGGCACTGGATTCCACGATCTGCTCGGCACACATGCGGCCACTCTTGGCGGCAAAGTAGATGCCTTCCCCAGAGCTCTTGGTCACGTAGCCGGCGGCATCACCCACGAGGGCCATGCGTCCCACAACCCGGCGGGGGCGCGGATGCTCAGGAATCGGGTGGGCTTCCACCTTGATCACCTCACCGTTCACGAGGCGCTTCTTGGCACGCTCGCGGATGCCCTCCTGCAGGCTCTTGATCAGGGCCTGGTTGTTCTGCATGGTGCCGGTGCCCACGGCCACGTGGTCGTACTTGGGGAACACCCAGGCATAGAAGTCCGGAGACACGTCGGTGCCGACGTACATCTCAGCGAGGCTTTCGTAGTACTTCATCTCCTCAGCAGGCAGCTTGATGCGCTCCTGGAAGGCGATGGCCACGTTGTAATCACCGGCATCCATGGCCTTCGCCACGCGGCTGTTGGCCCCGTCGGCGCCAATGATCAGATCCACCTCAAGGGTTTTGGCCTCACCGGTGGCCTCACCGGCGGCGTAGTCCGAATAGGTGAGGGTGTAGGGGCCTTGGCGCTTGGCACCGGTGTCGATCTTGGTCACTAGACCGTTCACAAGGTGAGCCCCCAAATCGGCGGCCCGGTCGCGAAGGAAGGCATCCATCACCTCGCGGCGGCACATGCCGATGTATTCGCCGTCGTTCTCCAGGTTGATGTCCACCTCGCGGTTGGAGGGGGAGATCATCTTCATGTTGCGGACCTTGCGGTCGATGATCGACTCAGGCAGGTCGAATTCGGCCACCATGCACAGGGGAATGGCGCCACCACAGGGCTTGGCGTTATCGAGCTTGCGCTCGAAGATCCAGGTTTGGATGCCGGCCTTGGCCAGCACTTCCGCAGCACAGGATCCGCTCGGGCCGCCGCCCACCACCGCGACTCGCAACATCTTGAAACCCGCTCCGCCAGAAGGAT
>JBIIQU010000088.1:0-5338 GCA_044341905.1 Vulcanococcus sp.
CCGCGCTGCTGGTCGAGCTGACGCTCCAGAACGGGCAGATACAGCTGCATCAGCACCTGGCCGCGCGCCACCGGCTGCCCCTCCTTCACGAACACCTCCCGCACCTGGCCGCCGGCACGGGCGTTGAGGATGCCAGCGTTGTTGGGGTAAATCATCACGCCCATGCCTTCCACTTCGGTGGGCACGGGCCAGAACAGAGCCCACAGCACCAGCACCCCGCTGACGCCCGCCAGGGTGACACCCACCTGGTTGTGATCGCTCAGCCCCTGCCAACGGGCCTGGACCCGCCGGAGCGGTTGGCGGTGGTCGGGCTTGGCTGCGGTGGGCGTGGACTGCGTCATGCCGCTCATGGTTGCAGGAATCCGCTGAACCTGTCAGCCCCCTGCCTGATCAGGCAGCCAGACGCCCAGCTGCCGCAGGCGCCGCGTCGCCGCGTCCAGGGGGCTGCCCAACACCAGGGCCTGGGCCAGCAAGGGCGCCAACACCGGCACCTGGCTGAACCCGGCACTGAACCCGGTGAACACCCACAACCCTCGGGATCCCGGCACCGGACCCACCAGGGGCACCCCCGTGCTGGAGAAGGCCACCGCCGCCTGGCGCAATCGGCCCGGCAGCGGTGCCAGGGGTACACCCCAAGGCTGCGCCGCCAGCCCCTGGCGCAGCTGCTCTTCCACCTCCCCAGGCGGCGGGGGCGTACCCAGCTCCAGCCCCGGACGTACCAGGGTGTGCTGGCCCAGCAGGGCCCCCTTTCCCCACGACACCAAGCCGGCATCCACAAGCCACTCCGGCCGCTGCAGGCCGGCGGCGCGGCGCTCCAGGGCCACCCGATCAAAAGCCGCAGGCAGCCAGGCAGCGGGGCCGGCGAGGAGGGCTGGGTAAGCCTCCAGCTCCAGCACCGCCGCCCAATTGCTGCGCAGCGCCTGGGGCAGGGCCGGCCAGAGCTGGCGGCAATGGGCGCCCGCCGCCAGCACCACCTGCGCAGCCTGCAGGCTGGTGCCATCGCTCAACCGCAGCTCCCAACCGGCCGCTGGCTGGCTCTCCAGCCGCTCCACCCAGGCGGGCTGACAGGCCACGCCTGCCGCCGCCAACACCCGGGGCAGCCGGGCAGCCAACACAGAGGAATCCACCTGGGCGAAGGGGAGGGGCCACCAGGCACTGGCCGCCCCCAAGCCCGCAACACCACCGTGCAGCCGCAGCCGCCGGGGCCGCCAACCCAACGCACCATGCTGGCGCTGCAGGCGACGCCAACGGCGCGATGCTCCCGCCGCGAGCCGGGCCAGGGGGGTGGGGGCCAGGGGCCAGCCCGGCAGAGCGCCGTAGCTGATCGCCGTGGCGGACTGAACTCCGGCAGAGCCAGAGATGGCCGGTGACGCCTCCAGCAGCGTGACCGGCACGCCCTGTTCGCGCAGTGCCAGGGCCAGCAATCCTCCCGCCAGGCCGCCGCCGATCACCAGCACGCCCGGTGCTGGCGGCGCCATCAGATCTGCAGGGTGAAGGAGGAAATCACCTGATGGAACAGCAGCTTCACCTTGGGCCAACGGGCCTCATTGGTGCTGGCCGCCAGGGTGTAAAGCCGGCCGCGATCCACCACCACCGTGGCGAGTTCATGGCGATCGCGGTCGTTGAGGTGAACGGTGTATTCCAGGTCGTAGAAGGTGCGGCCCCCGTCTTCCCGCTCCGCCGCCTCCACGAGTTCGGCCTCCCGGCCGCTGCCCTCGGGAGCAATCACCACTCGGCGCAACTTCTCGCCTACCGCCACGGCACTGCCGAGGTCCTCAAGGTTGTTGGTGGCATTCACATCCGAGATCACCAGGCTCAGGGTCTCGTCGCTGTTGATCAGGTCGTGGAACACCACCTGGGGGCCATCGCTCACCTGCACGCGGGTCCAGCCTGTGGGATACAGGAAGGCGTAACGGCCGTCGGGGCTCTGAAAGGAATTCAGGCCCGCGGCAGCGGCGCTGCAGCCGGCGAGCACCACGGCCAACGCGAGGGCCACCAGGGAACCCCAGCCACGCGGCAATCGGTCGCGAAGGAAGGCCATGGCGAACAGGAAGCGCTGTGTTGGCGCATTCTCCCGTCCCGGCCGCCTGGGCGGGCAGCATGGGCACCAGAGCGCCCTCCCCGCCGCCCATGGCCAGGCCCATCGATGCCCCCGTTGGTCCAAGGGCCCCACGCCAGAAACGCTGGGCTGAGATCCAGCGGGAGCGGCGACAGGTGCGCTTCCACCAGCTGCTCCAGCGCTCCTTCGGCTTCCGGCTGCTGCTGGCGGCGGGCGCGGCCTTTCTGCTGCTGGCCGTGGTGAACCGCTGGGAGAACTGCCGCACCAACCGTTTTGCGGCTGGCTGCCTGGTGGCGGATGCCGGAGGGATCGTGAGCGTGGGCAATGTGGAATCGCTCAGCATCGTCACCGCGGCCTTCCTGTTCGTGCTGGAGGCCGGCAAGCGCCGCCAGCGGGACAACATCGAGGCCTTGGAGGTGATCCTGACCTGCCAGCAGGCCGGCGCCAAGATGAGTTTTGCCCGCAACAGCGCCCTAGAGCTGCTCACCGCCTCAGGGCTCTGGCTCGACGGCCTCGATCTCAGCCAGGCCAATCTCGATGAGCTGGATGCCGCCCATGGGCACTGGCGGGAGGTGAACCTCCACCGGGCGAGCCTGCGCGGCGCCAACCTCCAGGACGCCCACCTGGCCGGCTCCGACCTCAGCGATGCCGACCTGAGCCATGCCAACTGCAGCCATGCCGATCTGCGCAAGGCGAACCTGCGGGGGGCGAACCTCAGCCACACGGATCTTCGCGGCGCCGACCTGCGGGGCGCCATCACCGATGGGGTGGAACTCACCGGCACCCAATTGGAAGGGGCGGCCCTGGACGGCACCAGCCTCTCCACAGCCATGCGGGACGCCTAGATTTCCGCCACCTGCATCCGGCCCCTGAGCGGCTTCACCCGCCCCCTGGCCCGACTGATCGATCAGTTCGAGCGCCTGCCAGGCATCGGCCCACGCACCGCCCAGCGGCTGGCTCTCCACGTGCTGCGCCAGCCCACCGAACAGATCCAGGCCTTCGCCGATGCCCTGCTGGCGGCCCGCAGCCAGGTGGGCCAGTGCACCCGCTGCTTCCATCTCTCGGCCGATCCGCTCTGCGAGATCTGCCGCAATGAATCGCGCCAGACCGGCGTGCTCTGCGTGGTGGCCGACTCCCGCGACCTGCTGGCCCTAGAGCGCACCCGAGAGTTCAAGGGCAGCTACCACGTGCTCTGCGGGCTGATCTCGCCGATGGATGGGGTGGGCCCTGAGCTGCTGCAGATCCAGCCCCTGGTGGAGCGGGTGGATCGCGATGGCATTGAGGAGGTGATCCTGGCCCTCACGCCCAGCGTGGAGGGCGACACCACCAGCCTCTACCTGGCCCGGCTGCTCAAACCCTTCACCCAGGTGAGCCGCATTGCCTATGGGCTGCCGGTAGGCAGCGAACTGGAATACGCCGACGAGGTGACCCTGGCGCGGGCCCTGGAGGGGCGCCGGCGGATGGAATGAACGCGTGAAACCGCGCCAGAGCCGCTACAGCACCATCGCGCCCACCGAGCGGCTGCCGGATTGGCTGCGCTCGCCCATCGGCAACGCCAGTGCCCTGGAAGCCGTGCAGGGGGTGGTGAAACAGCAGCGGCTGCACACCATCTGCGAGGAGGGCCGCTGCCCCAACCGCGGCGAGTGCTACGCCGCCGGCACGGCCACCTTCCTGCTGGGGGGGCCCATCTGCACCCGCAGCTGCGCCTTCTGTCAGGTGGACAAGGGCGAAGCCCCGGCGCCGTTCGATGCCGCCGAGGCCGAGCGCGTGGCGGAGGCGGTGGACACGCTGGGCCTGCGCTACGTGGTGCTCACCGCCGTTGCCCGCGATGACCTGGCCGACCACGGCGCCGGCCTGTTCACCGCCACCATGGCCGCCATCCGCCAGCGCAACCCCCTGGTGGCCATCGAAGTGCTCACCCCCGACTTCTGGGGCGGCCATCGCGACGACACAGAGGCGATCGCCGCCCAACGCCAACGCCTGGCCACCGTGTTGGCGGCCAGGCCGGTGTGCTTCAACCACAACCTGGAAACGGTGGAACGACTGCAGGGGGAGGTGCGGCGTGGCGCCACCTACCGCCGCTCCCTGGGGCTGCTGGCGGCCGCCCGCGAGCTGGCTCCGCAGATCCCCACCAAATCAGGCCTGATGCTGGGCCTGGGGGAGCGCTTTGAGGAGGTGGTGCTGGCCATGGGCGATCTGCGGGCCGTGGATTGCCAGCGCCTCACCCTCGGCCAATACCTGCGCCCCTCCCTGGCCCATATTCCTGTGGATCGCTACTGGACACCCGAGGAGTTTGAGGAGCTCGGCGCCATCGCCCGTGAGCTGGGCTTCGCCCAGGTGCGCAGCGGCCCGCTGGTACGCAGCAGCTATCACGCCGGCGGTTGAAGCGGCTCCAGCTGCCGCCAGGCCCGCGTCAACCCCTCGGTGCAAGCGCCGCGCATCAGCAACCCGGCTCCACCCCACACCAACCGCAAGGGGAGATCAGCAGCCGCGGCTCCCACATCACGCACGGGAGTGAACCCCAACCGCTGGAAATAGCGCACCAGACGGCGGTGCTGCTGCTCGTGGTCGCGGATCGCCAGCAGGCGTGCCGAGCGGCAGGGGGTGGCCTCCAGGGCCCAGGCGAAGGTGGCTGCCCAGATCAGCGCTCCCACCCCCTGGGTGCCCTCCCCCTGCACCCGCATCGTGTCGAGCTGCAGGCCATCGGCCAAGGGCAGGGCCCAGCCCTTCAGCTCCCCCAGCAGCAGGGCCGACTGCCCCTGCCGCGGCCGCGCTACCACCACCCGCAGCGTCCGCAGCCCCAGCGGCTGCCTCACCTGCAGGCGCAGCAACAAGCCTCGCGCCGCGGCCCGCTGTTCAATCTCAGCCAGGGTGGGCAGGGTCATGGCGAAAACGGCTGGGCCAGCAGCACCGCCTGCAGGGGCAGCGCCCCAAACAGGTGCGGAAACAGCTCGCCGCTGCCGGGCGCCGGCTCCTGGCGCACGGGTAGGCCGGCGGCAGCCAGGCCCTGGGGATCGATCGTGAGGAGCAGCAGCTCGCCAGCGGGCACATCGCCATAGAAGCGCGCGGCCGTGGCCGCCAGCTGATGGGCGGCACTGAGGTGGATGAACCCCACCTCCTCCAGGGAGCGGCCGCGGGTGGATCGGGCATACACGCCGTCGCGGCGCGCGCTGGTCCACTCTGGCCGCAGCGCCAGGTGATACAGCCAGCCGGGGGAGCGCCAGGGGGAGCGATCCGTCCAGGGCTCCGCCATCACGGCAGCCAGCTCCGGCGATACCA
>JBIIQU010000089.1:0-5321 GCA_044341905.1 Vulcanococcus sp.
TGCATCCCAGCCATGCGCCCTGCGGCGTGATGCTCGATGAAATCAATCCAGCCTTCAGTCGCTGCATTCGCTGCAATCGCTGTGATGGGTTCCCCTGTCTGTTGCATGCCAAAGGCGATGCGGAGGTGTGTTCGATGCGCCCCGCGTTGCAGTCGCCCAACGTGTCTCTACTCACCCGCGCCCAGGTGAAGCGACTGATCACCGATGCCTCCGGCCGCACGGTTACTGCCGTGGAGCTGGAGCGCGATGGTGAACCGCTGCGTTATTCGGCTGACATCGTGGTGGTGAGTTGTGGCGCTGCCAACAGCGCCAGGTTGCTGTTGATGTCGGCCAACGACAGGCATCCCCGTGGCCTGGCCAACAGTTCGGATCAGGTGGGGCGGAACTACATGTTCCATAACAGCAAGGCCATGGTGGCCCTGGCCCATGAGCCGAACACCACCGTATTTCAGAAAACGGTGTGCATCAACGACTGGTACTTCGGCTCTGAAGACTTCGACTATCCGATGGGCAATATTCAGATGACGGGCAAGACCGATGGCTCCATCATGAAGGGCTATGTGCCCCAGGAAACCTTCTTCATGCCCAACTGGAGCATGGATAAGATCGCCGAGCATGCCCTGGATTTCTGGGTGTCCAGCGAAGATCTTCCCGATCCCAACAATCGGGTCACCATTAATGCGGAGGGGCAGATTCATCTGAGCTACACCCCGAACAACCAGACAGCCGCCACCAAGCTCAACAACAAGCTGGTGTCTGTCTTGGATCACCTCTACCTCAAAAACCATCTGGTGGAACGCCAGATCTATCTCAAGAGCACCATGGGGATCGCGGCTGTGGGCCACCAGGCCGGCACCTGCCGTTTTGGCACGGATCCTGCCAGCTCCGTGCTGGACCTCCACTGCAAGGCCCACGACCTGGACAACCTCTACGTGGTTGACACCAGTTTCTTCCCCAGCATTGGCGCGGTGAATCCCTCACTCACGGCCATTGCCAATGCCATTCGCGTTGGCGAGCACCTGGTGGACCGCTTGGGCCGCTGAGGCGGCCGCCGCCCCATCAAGTGAGGGCGAGCTTGAGTAGATCAGCAATCAGCAGGTTGTCGAGGGAGAAGAGGCCACCGCCGCAGAACATCGTGACCAGGCACATCACCACATACATGGCGGCCTTCTCCCAGCTCGGTGGCTCACCGATGCCCATGGGGCCCACGTAGTCGCCCTCTGGAATCTGGTAGGGATCCGGCGCAAACCAGGGGAAGCCAGCCCGGATCTCGATCACCATGGCGTAAGCCATGGACACGAGGATGGCGAGGGCGGCCAGGGGGGTGAGCAGTCCGGGAATCAGGGCAATCCCGGCCCCCCACATGGAGGCAGCCGAGAGAAAGCAGAGCCATTCCGGCGTGTTCATCGCCGTGGCCCAGGTTTTCAGGTTGCGCAGTTTGGGCCAGCCATGGCGAATGAAGGCGATGCCCAGGAATAGGCGCAGCACCAACAGCGAGGCTTGGGCCAGGGTTGATGGCGCCGCCGGCACCAGCAATTCCACCACGGTGATCTCCATTGCGCCGGCTCTCGCTGGGCGAAAGCTAGAGGCGTTTGGCAGGGCCTGCACACCCCCGTGATCAGGGGCTCACCAGTTGCAGTTGGTGACCATCGGGATCGCGCACCTGCAGGCCACGGCTGAAGCCGAGCAGCTCCGCCTGGCCCGGATCGAGCTCCACGATGCCAGGGCTCACCGGGCTGCCGCCATAGCTCTCCAGTTGGGAGTGGATGGCATCGAGATCACTCACCTCAAGGCGAATTTGCCAGTGGGCATGATCCGCTGCGTGCTGATCGGCCGGCAGGGGCCGGCCCCCCTGGGGCTGTTGATAGTTCAGGCCTTCCACCCCAGCGCCCTCGGAGCAGCGGTGGGATGTGATCAGCACCTGGGTGTTGTCCAGGCCATCGAGGTGATCTTGTTCCAGACCGCTGTTGATGCCCTCGCCCCCCAGCCGAAATCCCAGCAGCCCCTCGTAGAACCGGCAGCTCCGCGGCGTGTCGGCAATGGCGATGGCGCTGTGGTCGATGCCGAGGAAGGGGGTGGTTGCCGAGGCGGCCGCCTGAGGCCAGCGGGGGTCGCCTTTATCTGGTGGGAACTGCAGCAGCTCCAGGCAATGGCCTTCCGGGTCATGCACCTTGTAGGCCTGAATGCCGGCAGCGGCGGTGTTCCAGTTCGGCAGGGTCTGGGGAGTTGTGGAGATCGCCGCTAGATCTCCCGCCGCAACCTGGGCCTGGAGCGGCGCTGCCGCTTCGGCCATGGTGGCCACCACGATGCAGATGTGCTGGAACCACAGGTCGCAGCTGCGGGAATCGCCTGGCACGGGCCGGCCGGGCCGCAGGCCCGGGCCCAGGGCCAGCACCTCGGTGAGCTCCAGCTGTTCCTGGCCCAGGTGCAGCTGCTTCAACTGCAATCGGGAACCCGGTAGGCCGATCAGTTCGGCGTAACGGCCGCCCTCGATGGCCAGGCTCCGGCCGGGCTCACATCCCAGGTGCGCGCCATAGAAGTGCGCCAGTTGCTCGGCGTTTGCCGTGGTGAAGCCAAAGCTGCGGATGTGGGGGAGGGTCATGGTTGGTTGTGCAGGGCCTGGAGGCCTGCATTGGCGATGGCGGTATCCAGGTCCGGGGTCATCCCGGACACGCCGATGGCCCCGATGCAGCTGGAGCCGATCAGCAGGGGCAGCCCACCCGCCATGGCAGCGGCGGGTTGCTGCAGCAGACCGGCCAGCTGCAGCAGGCCTGGCCGGGGGCCATTGATGCTCTCCTCCATGTCTCCGGTGGCCTTGCCGCACAGGGCGGCCATGCGTGCCTTGGCGATGGCGGTTTCAGCGCTGGCCATGCTGGCACCGTCCAGCCGTTGGAAGGCCAGCAGATGGCCGCCGCCATCCACCACCGCAACGCTCACCAGCCCCTGGTGGCTGTCGGCATGGGCGCGGCTGGCCTGCAGGGCCCGGGCGGCGTCGTTCAGGTCGAGGGTTGGTTGTGGATGCATCAGGAATGGCTCCTCAACCCCACACGATCTTCATCAGCCAGAGGTGACCCTCCAGCTCCACGCCGGCGGCGGCAGCCTCCAGGTCGGTCTGGCTGAGCCGGAGGGTGGCTTCGGCCTGGTGCGTCACCAGATCGACGCCCGTGAACGTGTAGCCCAGGTCCGCCCCGAGCTGGGCGATGGCATTGAGATGGGGGCAGGCGCTGAAGCGAGACAGCAGCTCGGCATCGCCCTTCACGCGCTGGAGGAAGGCTTCGAGTTGGGGGTTGGCCATGGGGATTCAGGGTGTTTGGACGCCGCGGGTGTTGGTGAATAGGGTGTAAAGCGCCGTGGAGGCGCAGAGAAACAGGCGGCTGTGGTGGCGGTCGCCGAAGCACAGGTTCGACACACGCCTGGGCACCAGCACCTTGCCCAGAAGGGTGCCGTCGGGGGCAACCACGTGGACGCCATCGGCAGCGCCGCACCAGAGGTTGCCGTGTTCGTCCACCCGGAAGCCATCGGCCCAGCCGCTGCTGATCTTGTGGAACAGCTCGCCACCGCTGAGGCTGCGGCCATCGGCGCTCACCTGGAAGCGGCGGATGTACTGGCGTGGGTCGGCCACGCCGGCGCCCCCGGATTCCGCCACATAGAGCAGGCTCTCGTCGGGGGAGAAGGCCAGGCCGTTGGGGCCGTCGAAGTCGGTGGCCATGGCCTGCACCACCCCGGACAGGGGCTCGAGGCGGTAGAGGGCAGGGGGCTGCTCGGAGTGCTGGCGCCCACCTTCGTAGTCGTTGAGCAGGCCGTAGAGGGGATCGCTGAACCAGATCGAGCCATCCCGTTTCACCACCACGTCGTTGGGGGCGTTGAGCCGATGGCCCCCGGCCTGGCTCACCAGGGTGGTGCTGCTGCCGTCGTGCTCCAGGCGGGTGAGGCTGCGGCTCTGGTGGTGGCACTGAATCAGGCGCCCCTGTGGGTCGCGGGTTTGGCCGTTGGCGTAGTGCGAGGGTTCGCGGAACACGCTCACCCCAAGCTGTTCGCTCCAGCGCAGGGTCCGGTTGTTGGGGATGTCGTTGAACAGCAGACACTGGTGGTCGCCGAACCACACCGGCCCCTCCAGCCAGCGGAAGCCCTCGGCGAGCAGCTCCAGCTCGGCGTTGAACAGCACCAGCTGTTCGAAGCGCGGGTCATAGCTCTCGGTGCAGGGGGAGGGGTGGGTGCTCGCCATCGCTGTGGGCTTGGTGGTGTTCAGGAGAAAAATCCCGGCCGGGCCCGCCGCCAGGCCTCGTCGTTGCGCTGAATGATCAGTTGCACGCAGGGTTCAGCCCCCACCTGGGCGGAGAGATGGCCCCGCTGCCCCTCGGGGGTGGTGATGCAGTCCTGGTCGCCCCCGAAGGAATACTCGCCGGCCCGCATGATCACCTTGTGGCCATCCATGCTTTCCACCGACCAGGCCCCCCGCAGCACGTAGATCCATTTGGGGATGTGGTTCTCATGCCAGTCCGCCGTCCAGCCCACGGGTAGGTAGGTCACGAAGGCATTGCCCTGATCGAACAGGGGGCGCGAGAACTGCGGGGAATCCCCGGGGCCCAGTTGGCCGAGTTCGAAGGAGCTGATCGTGCAGTGCTCCTGCCGGCTGATGCCCTGGTCGTCGGTCCAGAGATGCCAATAGGACTCCGGGGCCGGAGCCAGGCTGAAGGGATCAGACATGGTTGCAGGAGATCAGTCTTTGATGGCGATGGCGGAAATCTCCAGCTGGATGCCGAGCACCAAGGCCGCCACCTGAACCACGGCCCGGGATGGATAGGCCTGGTTGTCGGGGAAGTACTCCTGCCACACCAGATCAAAGGTGTCGAGCTTGTCGATGTCGGTGAGATACACCGTGGCGCTCACCACGTGTTCAAACCCAAACCCCGCCTCCTCAAGCACTGCCCGCATGTTCTCCATCACCTGACGCGATTCCACGGTGATGTCGCCGTTGCCCACCTTGAGGTTGGTGACCGGGTCGACTGGCAGCTGCCCGGTGATGAACAGCGTGTTGTTGTGCTGAAACCCTTGGCTATAGGAGGCCACGGGTTTGGGGAAGCGGTCGCTGTGGATGGCGCGACGGATCAGCGCAGTGCTCATGGGGATATCGGTGTTGCAGAGATCTCTGTTCAACGTAGGGATCTCCCGCCAGATGTCAGTGCTCTGTCATGGCTCGAAGGCTGAATCACCTGCCGCTGACCTGCGCCGTTCCTCTTCACGGTGTTGCAGATGGCGGCATGGTCTTCACGTGCCAACTAGCGTGCGCGCAACACGTCCTCACGCCTGCCTGCGCCATG
>JBIIQU010000090.1:0-5305 GCA_044341905.1 Vulcanococcus sp.
CGAGGTTCTGGCTCGTGCCACAGACACAAAAAAACCGCCCGGGGAAGGGCGGCTGGTGGTTGATGAACCGGTGATTGCAATCGGAGCGACAGGATTTGAACCTGCGACCCCCACTACCCCAAAGTGGTGCGCTACCAAGCTGCGCTACGCCCCGGCGAGAACGAAATTATCACAGCGCCTTGCCGCCGCTGGCCTGAATTCGGCGCAGCAAACGGCTGGTGAGACGCTCGCGGTTGAGCCCTGCGTAGCCGGCTATCCGCAGCTCCCGCGCCAGGCTGCGCAGCTGCGCCAGATTCATCGAGGCGAGCCGCAGTTCCGGTACCCGGCGCCAGGCGCCAGCGGTGAGCGGCAGGGCGCTGCCCTGGCGGCCCTCACCAAAGCGGGAGAGGGCTCCACCGGCCATCCATTCGGGCACGAGCACGAACAGCACGGCGAGCAGGCCATAGAGCTCCACCAGCCCCTTGGGCAGGGGATGGAGCTGGCGCCTGTCGATGTCGGACGGCTGGGCGGAGGGAGGCGTGGGATCCACAGGCGAAGGAAGGGGTGGCCCGGCGGTCCGAGTCGTCGCTGCTGCCATTGTCCCGCAGGAGGTCAAATCAGGCTGCGCTGGGAGGCGGGGGGCTGCTGGCGCCAGAGCATCGGCGGCTCCTGGGACGGACTCAACCGCACGAACCAGAACACCAGGGCAAACACCAGGCCCAGGGTGGCGATCAGGCCCACGATCACGGTGCGGTCGGGCAGGGGATTCATGCTGGGGGAAGGGCAGTGGGGCTCAAACCTGCTCGGTGCGCAGGCACTGCAGCCGCTGGGGCAGCCGCTCAATCGTGAGTTCGTCGCCCCGCAGGATCAGGCGCGTGTCATCGGCTGTGTAGTGGAGGCCCGGCAGCTCGGATCGCTCGCGGAAGAAGGTGCTGCGGTTGGGGCCATTGATCAGGGAGGCCTGGGCGTCATTGCGCTCCAGCACCACCAAGCCCTTGTCGCGGCAGAGGTAGCGATCCTTGATGGCGTAGTCCTCCCACCAGGGGGAGTGCATGGCCTGGGCCAGCAACGGCACGATGGCCACGGCCAGCAGGCTCATAGCTGGATGGGGGCGTTGTCCCCCCGCAGCACGCAGTGGCTGATGCTCCAGTCGTAATGGCGCCACACTGCAGCCGGCAGCTTGTAGTTGCAGCCGGCCCACTGGTTGTCCAGCAGCAGCCCGCTGGGTTGGGCGGAGCAGTAGGGGCGGCAGTCGGGCCGGGCCAGGTATTGCTGGTGGTAGCCCTCGGCGAAGAAAAACGGCTTGTTGGTGGCGATCTCGGTGGTGATGGCTCCCTTGCCGTTGGCGTTCAGCAGGGTCTGGTAGTGGTCACGGCTGGCGATGGCGAGCTGCAACTGCTGATCGCTGCTGGCATAGATCGCGGAGCGGTATTGGGTGCCGGTGTCGTTGCCCTGGGCCATCCCCTGGGTGGGGTTGTGGCATTCCCAGAACAGCTTGAGCAGGTCGCTGAAATCGATGGCGTTCACGTCCCACACCACCCGCACCACTTCCGTGTGGCCGGTGCGACCGGAACACACCTCCTCGTAGGTGGGGTTTGGGCTGAACCCGCCGGCGTAACCCACGGCCGTGCTGATCACCCCCGGCAAACGCCAGAAGCCCTTTTCCGCTCCCCAGAAACAGCCGCAGGCGAACAGGGCTTCGTCCTGGCTGGTGGTGAGCGGTGCCTTCAGGGCGGTGCCCAGCACCAGGTGGCGTTCCGAGGTGGGAATCGCTGAAGCGCGGCCAGGCAGGGCCGCTTCGGGGCTCACGAGGGCGGTTTTGTTAGCGCCCATCCCTTGAAAAAGTCCGAACACCGCGGGCCATCAGGTGCTGGAGAGCCTAGGCAGGGCCGCCGCTGCCGGTGCCGGGCTCGAGGGAGATGTGGTTGAGCAGCGTGGTGGTGAAGGCGAACAGCAGAAACGGAAGCGAGAGCACCAGGATCAGGCCCACCCCCACCAGGGCGAAGATCGGCTTGCTGGCGCCCATCAGGGCCAGGCCCGCCGCCAGGCTCACGAAGATCACCAGCATCCAGATCAGGATCTGGCCGTAGATGTCGCCGAAGGTGAGGGTGCAGCGCAGGCGGTAGGGGGGCACACCGGTGGTCATGGCAGCAGTGGCGCCGAGCGGTAGGTCCAGCTAAGCCACGGCCAGGGCGGTTGTCTGTAGCAGCACAACAAGTCTTAGGTCAGGCTGCCCGGCTCAGCTGCTCCTCGGCCTGCTCCCGCTCCCACAGGCGCCGGTAGGTGCCGGGTTGCTGGAGCAGTTCGCTGTGGTGGCCCTGCTGCACCAGCTGGCCGTTGTCGAGCACCAGCACCCGGTCACAGGCGGCGGCGGCGGAGAGCTGGTGGCTGATCATCAAGATCGTGCGGTCCTGCTGGCTGCGCACCGATTGGAGGATGTCGGCGGCGGTGTTGTTGTCCACGCTGGCCAGGGCATCGTCGAGCACCAACAGCGGTGCCTGCACCAACAGGGCTCGGCCCAGGGCCGTGCGCTGGCGCTGGCCGCCGCTCAGGGTGATGCCCCGCTCACCCACCAGGGTGGTGTAACCATCGGGGAAGCCCTTGATGTCCCCCTCCAGGCGGGCCTGGATCGCCGCCTGCTCCACCTGCTGCTGGCCGGCCTGGGGATCGCCGTAGCGCAGGTTGTCGGCCAGGGATGCCGTGAACAGGTATCCCTCTTGGGGCACCAGGGCCACCTGGCATCGCAGGTCGTCGAGATCCACGGCGGTGATGTCCATGCCGTTGAGGAACAGGGCTCCCGCCGGCACCTCCACCATGCGCCCCAGGGCGCGGGCCAGGGTGGTTTTGCCGCAGCCCACTGGCCCCACCACCGCCACCAGTTCACCCGGCTGGAGCCGGAAGCTCACGTTGTCGAGCGCCTCGCGCTCGGCGCCGCTGTAGCGCACGCTCAGATTGCGGGCCTCCACGGCCGCAGCGGCCGGCTGCCCCTGGCGGCTGGGCATGGATTGAGGCTGCGCTGGCGACTGAATCAAGGGCGTGCGCCGCAGCAGCTCTTCCACCCGCTCCAGGCTCACCTGGCCGGTCTGGAAGGTGTTGAGCGTGAAGCCCAGCAGGGCGGTGGGGAACACCAGCCGCTCCACATAGAGGATCAGGGCCACCAGGTCGCCGATGCTGAGTCGCCCGCTCTCGAGCTGGCCGCTGCCCAGGGCCAGCAGCAGCAGCAGGCTCACCGAGGAAATGCCCTCCAGCAACGGGAACAAGGTGCTGCGGGTGCGGGCCAGGTTGAGGGCGTCGTCGCGGTAGGCGCGGTTGCGCTCGGCGAAGGCCTGGCGCTCGGTGGCTTCCTGGCCATAGATCTTGATGGCGCTGATGCCGGAGAGGTCTTCCTGGATCAGATCGCTCAGCTGGGCCAGGGATTCCTGCTGGCGCCGCTGTTGTTTCATCATGCGGCCGCCGAACAGGCGCACCGTGGCCAGCATCAGCGGATAGAGGCCCACGGCCGCCAGGCTCAGCCAGGGGTCGATGGTGAGCATCGCCGGCAGGGTGAGGGCATAGGCCAGGGCGGTGTTGGTGAGGCTGAGCACCGCAAAGCCCAGCAGGCGCCGCACGTTCTCCACATCGCTGGTGGCGCGGCTGATCACCTCGCCGCTGCCGGTGGTCTGCACCCAGCCCGGCTCCTGGCGCAGCATGTGATCAAAAATCTGCTGCTTGAGGCTGGCCTCCACCTGGCGGCCCACGCCAAACACCAGCATCCGCGACCACAGCCGTACGCCGCCCATCACCGTGGCCAGCGCCACGATCAGCGCGGCCTGGCGGATCACATCGCTCACGGCAAACCCGTCCTGCAGGTCGTCGATCACGCCGCGCACCAGCAGCGGAATCGAGACGCTCAGAAGGTTCACCACCACCAGGGCGAGGGCGCCGATCAGCACCGTGCGCTTGTAGGGCCGCAGATAGCGCCGAATCAGGCCGAGACGGATGGCGGCCATGGAGTGCCTGAAGGTGCCGCCAACCTACGGAACCTGGGCGATGCTGGCTGCCGCTGCCGCTGCCCATGGCTGAGGACCAACAGGCCCATCCCCTCTACGCCACCGATCGCGACCTGGTGGACCAGCTGCTGGCCGCCCAGCAGCCCACGGATGCCCAGCTCGTGGATCTGGGCCGGCTGTTGATGCGCTATTCCGGTTTCCCCGGGGCGTTGGATCTTCAGGACGATCTGGCCAAGACCCTGCGGCTGTGGGGCCTCAGCCGCGATGAGCTGCAGCAGCGTTGCCGTGCCATCTGGGCGGCGGGCTACAGACCCGGCGCTGAGGTGGCTCCCCAGGCGGTGGGCTCCGGTTTCGACACCGCCGATCAGGACAGCCCCTGATCCGCTCGCACCTGGCCAATTTCTGCTACACCTCCAGCGCCCCCAAGCCCCCGCCATGGCCGCCGCCCTTCCCTGGCCCCCCCTGCTGGAGCAGCTGCTCAGCGGCGCCTCGCTCAGCACCCAGCAGGCCACGGCCCTGATGGAGGGCTGGCTGGCGGAAACCATTGATCCCGTGCTCACCGGTGCCCTGCTGGCGGCCCTGCGGGCCAAGGGGGTGAACGGTGAGGAGCTGGGTGCCATGGCGGCGGTGTTGCGCTCCGCCTGCCCCCTGCCGGGGGATCGGCCGGCGATCCCTCTTGTGGACACCTGCGGTACGGGCGGGGATGGTGCCGACAGCTTCAACATCTCCACCGCCGTGGCCTTCACCGCCGCCGCCTGCGGCGTGAGCGTGGCCAAGCACGGCAACCGCAGTGCCAGCGGCAAGGTGGGCTCCGCCGATGTGCTCGAGGCCCTGGGCATCAACCTCCAGGCCCCCGCGGCCCGGGTGGTGGAGGTGCTGCCCGACACCGGCGTCACGTTCCTGTTCGCCCCCGGTTGGCATCCGGCCCTGGTGGGTCTGGCACCGCTGCGCCGGGCCCTGGGGGTGCGCACGGTGTTCAACCTGCTGGGCCCTCTGGTGAATCCGCTGCGGCCGGAATTCCAGGTGCTCGGTGTCGCCCGCCCCGACCTGCTTGACCCCATGGCCGAGGCCTTGGCCCGGCTTGGGTTGGAGCGGGCGGTGGTGGTGCACGGCCATGGCGGCCTGGATGAGGCCTCCCTCTCGGGTGTCAGCCAGCTGCGGCTGATCGAATCCGGGGCCGTTCGGTCCGAGCAGCTCGATCCCGCTGCCCTGGGCTTGGCGCTGGCCCCCCCGGAGGCCCTGGCCGGGGGTGATCTGGCCTGCAATCAGGCGATCCTGGAGGCCGTGCTGCAGGGCCGAGGCACGGCGGCCCAGCGGGATGTGGTGGCGCTCAATAC
>JBIIQU010000091.1:0-5296 GCA_044341905.1 Vulcanococcus sp.
GAAACGGCCCACGCCTTTGCCTGGCTGGAGAAGCTCTGCCCCACCCTGGCCCCCGGTACCGAGGTGGTGCTCAACCTGTCGGGCCGCGGCGACAAGGACGTGAACACCGTGGCGGAAAAGCTCGGCGACGCCATGGGCGGCTAGCCCAGCAGCCGCTCCAGGCTGGTGGCCACCGACTGCACGGCCGAGCGGGCGGTGGCATACGCCATGCGCATCGGACCCACCAGGGCCACCTGGCCCACCCCGCCGGTTCCCGTGCAATAGCGAGCCTGTACCACGGCGCACTGTTGCAGGGCCGGATGCGGGTGTTCCGAGCCGATCCACACGCCGCCCAGGTGTTGGGCCCCCTCGGCCTGCAGCACCTGCTGGGGCTGTTCCTCCACCAGCTGCAGCAGGGGCCTAAGGCTCGCGGTGCGGCTGAATTCCGGCTGGCTCAGCAAGCCACCCAGGCCGAGGGCCACCGCGCTCTCCTGGTCTGCAGGCCTGGCCTCTCGGTGGCTGCGCAGGGCCTGGCGCAACAGTTCCCCGCTCAGCCGCAGCTGTGGCGGCAGGCAGGCCCAGTTGAGCGAGCCCGTTTCCAGTTGACCGGTGGCCCAGCGCTCCAGTGCCGGCAGTTCGGCGGTTGCCGTGGCCGGCAGGCGCAGATTGAGGCTGCTGGCTGCGGCGGCGTTCTCCACCAGAAACACCAGCAGCCGGTCGCCGCTGGGCACCAGCCTCAGGGCCTGCAGGCTGGGTTCCAAACGCTGGGGCCGGGTGATCAGGCTGAGCAGGCCCGTGAGGTCGGCCAGGCGACGGGCCAGGTGTAGGAGCAGGTCGTCCAGGGCGGCCCACTGCAGGCTCAGGCCCGTGAGTTCCCGCTCCAGTTGGCCCGCTGCGGCTCCCGGTGCCGGCAGTAGGCAGTCCACGTAATGGCGGTAGCCCTGCTGGCTGGGCACCCGGCCGGCGGAGGTGTGGGGTTGGGTGAGCAGGCCCTTCTGCTCTAGGGCCCCCATGGCCGATCGCACTGTGGCCGGACTGGCCTCCAGGCCGAAGCGGCGCACCAGGGTCTGGCTGCCCACCGGTTCAGTGGTGTCGACGTAGTGGCGCACGGTGGCCCGAAGCACCTCCTGTTGGCGGCGGGGCAGCACTTGCACAGCCAGGGGTGCCTAAGCAGAGGTGTAGGGGAGATCGTAGGCGTGCTGTCAGTAGCGCGGCACGCTCGGATCGGCCTCGACACTCCAGGCATCGATGCCGCCCTGCAGGTTCCACACCCGTTCAAATCCCTGGGTTTCCATCAGCCAAGCCCCGAACTGCCAGCTGCGGATGCCGGCATGGCAGAGCACCACCACCTCGCGATCCCGGTCCAACAGGGCAGGGAGCTGCGCCAGCCACTGGTCCGACTGACTCAGGGGCAGGTGGATCACCGGGTGGTTCAGGGCCGCCAGCTGCAGTTCCATGGGCTCGCGGACATCCACCAGCTGCAGGGGCTCACCGGCCTCGAGGCGGGTCTTGAGGTCGCTGGCGCGAAGGCTGATGGGGCTGGGCATCGCGGCACCTTACCCAGGGCGATGGGGATGCCAAACACGGCCGTGATGCATAAAGATGAGGCCATTCCTGCGTGCGGCGCATGAAGGCCCGCCCCTTTCTGGCGGCATTACTGGCGGCGGCCCTGGCGTTGCTGGCTCTGGGCGGCGTTGCCTGGTGGTTCCTGCTCCAGCGCAGTCCCCTGAGCCTGCAGCAGCAGCGGCTTGTGCTGCCTGTGGCCGCCCGCTTCGTGCCCCGCACGGCTCCCCTCAGCCTCCACTGGTTGGTGGGGCCGGACCAGCCCGCCGCCTATGCCAGGGCCGTGGCCCCGCCGCGCCAACGCCGCCAGGCCGCGGCGGCGGCCGATCGCCTGCGGGATGGGGCCTTTGCTGCTGCCGGTCTGGATTACGCCACCGAATTGGCACCCTGGCTGGGGGGGCAGAGCAGCCTGGCCCTGCTCACACCTCCGGGCGAGGAGGGCGAGCCTGGTTGGGTGCTCGCCCTGCGCAGTCGTGATAACGAGGGGGCACGCCGATTCCTGCAGCGCTTCTGGCAAACCCGAAGCCTCGCCGGCACCGATCTTCAGATCACCAGCTATCGCGGTATGGGCCTGATCAGCGGCCGTGGCGCGCTGATCGGTCAGGACCCCAGACCGCTGGCCACGGCGCTGATCAACGACGACCTGGTGCTGATCGCATCGGGTCGTGGCGCCCTGGAGCAGGCCCTGGACGTGTCCCAGATCGATGAGCTCAACCAGGCGGCCAGCCCTCAGCTTCAACAGGCCATCGCCCAGCTGGGCCAGGGCATCGCGCTGCTCACGGCCCGGCCCCAGGCCATGGAGCAGTGGCTTGGCCTGCCGGCAGGGGCCGCCGGTGCCGATTCCCCCCTCACGGAGCTGGTGGCGTCGCTGGTGCCCTCCGGCCGCGGACTGATGCTCGATGCCGTGCTCCAGCTCAACGCGCCCATGCCCCAGAACGCCCTCAGCGGCGGTGAGGAGCTGCTGCGTCAGCTGCACACTCCGGCCACCAGCCTGGCCCTGATCCAGAACCCGGCCCAGCTGTTGGCGCCGTCTGGGGACCCCTGGCAGGCCATCGCCGGCCCGCTGCTGGCCCAGGCCCTGGGCCGGGAGCAGGGGCCCTTGCCCACCCTGGTGGCTGCTGCCGATCCGGGGCCACTTCTGTGGGCTCAGCAGCGGGAGGGCTGGTTGCTGGGAACCCGCGCCAACACGCCCGATCCGCTTGAGCTCCAGAGCGCGCTGGAGTCTCAAGGGTTCTCAACTTCCCCGCTGCAGAGCAAGGGCCACACCCTGCTGGCCTGGACCCAGTTGCAGTCCAAGCCGGTGAAGGGCAACCCCGATCAGTTGCAGGCCCGCCTGGCGGGTGCCCGGGCAGCCGATGCGGGCCTGGCCTGGTGGGGCCAGGGCCTGACCGTGCTCGACCAACAGCAGGAGGGGCGCCAGGGCCCCCAGGCCCGTCAGCGGCAGCTGGAGCAGCTGGACACGCCGCAGGCCCCGGTGCAGTGGGCGATGGATGCCGCCACGGCCCGCGGGCTGCTGGAGCGGTGGCAGCCCTGGCGCCTGCTCACCACCCTCTCCAGCTCACCGCTCAGCGCCACTGTGGAGGGAGCGGCCCTGAGCCTGCAGGGCGAGGCTGAGGCCAACGCCCTGCGCCTGCGCGGCCAGCTGGACTTGGGCTGATGGCAGGTCGGAAGCGGGAGGTGTTGCTGCTGCGCCACGGCATTGCCGAGGAGCGCGGTGAGGGTCTGGACGATGCGCAGCGGGCCCTGACGCCCCAGGGGCGTGAGCGGGCCGCCCGGGTGATTCAACGCCTGGTGGAGTGCGATCTCCTCTGTGATGTGGTGTTGAGTAGCCCCCTGGTGCGGGCCAGGCAGACGGCGGAGCTGGTGCGTGAGTTCGGGCTGGCCCCGGATCTGGAGCTGGCCTCAGCGCTGGCCCCCCTGGCCGACCCTCTGCCCCTGTTGGAGCGCTGGCTTGGGCCTGTGTCGCCGCGTCCCGATTGGCAGCGCCTGGCGCTCGTGGGCCATGAGCCCGATCTGAGCACTTTGGCGGCCCTGCTGATCGGCGTTCCCATGGCGGCAGCGCCCCATGCCCTGCGCCTCAAGAAGGCCGGTGCGGCCCTGTTGCAGTGGCCGGCCAAGCCCGAGGGCTCGCTGCTCGGCACGGCGCGCCTGAGCCTGCTGCTCACCCCCAAGAGCCTGCTGGCGGGGCCCTAGCGCCGCCACGCCCCTCTGCTGCGAGCGCTACGGAGTTGCTGCCGCGAGGGCCTTAGGTTTCGGGGAGCAGTTGTTGGGCGGGAGATGGTGCTCGAGGCGGGACAGGCAACAGCCCCATTAGCTGCACCGGCGTTTCGCCCGGGCCTCGAGGGCGTGCCTGCAACCCAGTCGGCGGTGTGCGACATCGATGGCCAGAACGGGCTGCTCACCTATCGCGGCTATCGGGTGGATGAGCTGGCCGCCCAGAGCACCTTCCTGGAAACGGCGTACCTGCTGATCTGGGGCGAGTTGCCCACGGCGGATCAGCTGCAGGAGTTCGAGCACGAGGTGCAGATGCACCGGCGGGTGAGCTTCCGCATCCGCGACATGATGAAGAGCTTCCCCTCCGGGGGGCACCCGATGGATGCGCTGCAGGCCAGTGCGGCCTCACTCGGGCTCTTCTATTCCAGGCGCGCCCTCGACAATCCGGAATACATCTATTCAGCCGTGGTGCGGCTGATCGCCAAGATCCCCACCATGGTGGCGGCCTTCCAGTTGATCCGCAAAGGCCAGGATCCGATTCAGCCCCGCGACGATCTGGCCTATGCGGCCAATTTCCTCTACATGCTTACCGAGCGGGAGCCCGACCCGCTGGCGGCGCGGATCTTTGATGCCTGTCTGATCCTCCACGCCGAGCACAGCCTCAACGCCAGCACCTTCAGTGCCCGCGTCACCGCCAGCACCCTCACCGATCCCTATGCGGTGGTGGCCTCGGCGGTGGGCACCCTGGCGGGCCCCCTGCATGGCGGCGCCAACGAAGACGTGCTGGCCATGCTCGAGACCATCGGCACGGCGGATCAGGTGGAGCCCTGGCTCGATCGGGCAATTGCCGAGAAGCAGAAGATCATGGGCTTCGGCCACCGGGAATACAAGGTGAAGGATCCCCGGGCGGTGATCCTGCAGAAGTTGGCCGAAGAGCTGTTTGATCAGTTCGGCCACGATCCCCTCTACGACCTTGCCCGCAAGCTCGAAGAGGCTGCTGCCGAGCGCCTCGGTCCCAAGGGCATCTACCCCAACGTGGATTTCTATTCCGGGCTGGTGTACCGCAAGCTGGGCATCCCGGAGGACCTGTTCACGCCGATCTTCGCCATTGCCCGCACCACGGGCTGGCTCGCCCACTGGAAGGAGCAGCTCGGGGCAAACCGCATCTACCGCCCCACGCAGATCTACACCGGCAGTACGGGGCGCCAGTGGCAGCCCCTCGAGGCCCGCTGAACCGCCTCCGCAACCCGACTCTGGCTGCGGCCGCCTAAGTTGCCCCCATCAAGCCCTGAAGCATGGTGACCGTCACCGCCGGACTCCAAGCCAGCCTTCTGGCCACCACAACGGCCGCCACCACGGCGGGTGTTGTGGCCCCGGGCCTCGACCTCGAGGCCAGCTTCACCGATCTGCTCCAGGGTCTGGGGCTCAGTCCCGGCGCCGCCCATCTGCTGTGGCTGCCCCTGCCGATGCTGCTGGTGCTGGTGGCGGCGGTGGTGGGCGTGCTGGTGAACGTGTGGCTGGAGCGCAAGATCTCCGCAGC
>JBIIQU010000092.1:0-5257 GCA_044341905.1 Vulcanococcus sp.
GCCGCCTTCCTGCAGGAGTGGGGCTGCGAACTCACCCGCGGGGATCTGCTCGAGCCCGACAGCCTGGATTACGCCCTCGAGGGCCAGGACGCCGTGATTGATGCGGCCACCACCCGGGCCACCGAGGGCGGCAGCGTTTACGAAACCGACTGGACCGGCAAGCTCAACCTGCTGAATGCCTGCGAGCGCGCCGGGGTGAAGCGGTTTGTGTTTGTGTCGTTGCTCGATGCTGAGAAGCATCGGGATGTTCCCTTGATGGATATCAAGTACTGCACCGAGCAGCTCTTGATCCAATCGGACTTCGACTACACGATCCTGCGCTGTGTGGCCTTCATGCAGGGGGTGATCAGCCAGTTCGCCATTCCCGTGCTGGAGAGCCAGACGGTGTGGGTGAGCGGCACCCCCACGCCGATCGCCTACATGAACACCCAGGATGTGGCCCGTTTCGCGGTGGCGGCCCTGGATCACCCCGACACGATCCGCAAGGCCCTGCCGGTGGTGGGGTCGAAGGCCTGGAACACGGGGGAAATCACCCAGCTGTGTGAGAAGTACAGCGGCAAGACGGCCCGGGTGTTCCGGGTACGGCCCTTCCTGATCCGGCTGATGCGGGGTGTGGCCTCCTTCTTCGAACCCGGCGTGAACGTGGCGGAACGCCTCGCCTTCGACAAGGTGACCGGTGGCGGCGCCACCCTCTCGGCCCCCATGGAGGAGAGCTACGAGGCCTTCGGCCTCGATCCTGCCGAAACCACCCGTCTGGAGGACTATCTGCAGGAGTACTACGACACGATCCTGCGCCGCCTGCGGGAGATGGAATCAGATCTCGATAAGGAAGCCAAGAAGAAGCTGCCTTTCTGATTGCCAAGGCGTGCCCCTGGCCTTGGCGCTAGTGCGTCTGTACTGTTAGAAAAATCCCCTGCTGCGCCCCTGTCATGTCTGTTGCCCAGGTGAAGAATCTCCAGCGCCGTCTGGGCAACCTGGAGCAGGAGGCCACGGAGGAGATCAACCGGGCCTGTGGCCATGAGCTCTGGCAGAGCCTTGGTTTTGATGCCCTGGACAGCCTTGAAGATCCTGATCGCCGTGCCCGCGCCAACTACTACTACGGCCAGCTGCAGGCCGTGCGCGAACTCAAGGACGTGTTGGGCTGAAGGTTCAGGCGGCGCGGCGCCCCTGGCCAAGCCCCCCTATCCACCGGCGCCGGCGCGCCCCGATTTCCCGCCGCCGGCGCGGCCGCCCCGGCCAGGGGAGCGGGCCCCCGGCGCCTGAGGGCGCAGCAGGTTGCCCAGCCGCTGGGCTTCCACTGCACTCACGCTGCGCCATTGCCCGGGGTTCAGGCCTTCGAGGCTGAGCGGTGGTTGGCCGTCCATCAGGTCCATGGCCACCCGCAACAGCCGCAGGGTGGGGAATCCCACGGCTGCCGTCATCCGCCGCACCTGGCGGTTGCGGCCTTCGCGCAGCTCCAGCTCCAGCCAGCTGGTGGGCACGTTGAGGCGATGGCGAATGGGGGGATCCCGTTCCGCCAGTTGGGCCGCTTGCACCTCGTCTGGGCTGAGCTGGCGCACCCTGGCGGGCAGCGTGGCTTTGCCCTGGATCAGCACGCCGCTCTGCAGTTGCGCAAGGGCTGCGGCCGTGGGCAGCCCCTCCACCTGCACCCAATAGCGACGCCAGTGGCCCCAGGCGGGATCGGTGAGGCGTTGCTGCAGCCGGCCCTGATCGGTGAGCAGCAACAGCCCCTCGCTATCGGCATCCAGCCGGCCGGCGGCATACACCCCAGGCGTGGTGATGAACGCGGCCAGGCATCCCCAGCGGCTGCCCTGCTCGGGTGTGAACTGGCTGAGCACCCCGTAGGGCTTGTGGAACAGGAGGGTGGTCAGGAGGCTTGCCGGGCTTTCCAGAGGTTCACCACGCCGATGGAGATCAGCAACAGGCCCAGATCCATCGACAGCGGGGGTAGGGACATCGGTGGAACGGCGCAGGCCTGGTGGTGCAGTGCCGCTGACCCTAGCGGCGGTGCCTGTGGATGGCGGCCACTAAGCTGTTGACAGCAGTTCGGTTTTTGGCTGGCAGCAGCGCATGATTGAGACCTCCGGCGTCATCGAGAAGGAGCAGGGCAACGGGTTTTACCTGGTCACCCTCGAGCAGCCCGCAGGACACCAATGCCTCTGCCGGGCTGCCGGCAAGCTCACCAAATTCCGCATCAAGCTGCTGGCTGGCGACAAGGTGCTGGTGGAAATCAGCCCCTACGACCTCACCCGCGGCCGCATCACCTACCGGGAGCGCAACGCCGGAGCCACCGGTCCCCGTCCGGGCGGCAACCGCCCCGGCGGCCCTCGCCGTCGCTGAGACCTCCGGGTCCGCTGCCTCCCAAGTTGGCCTCAGGCCACCGGACTGGCGAGCAGCTGCTCAATCGCGGCCTTGAATTCGCTGCGCTGTTTCACGCCGCGGAAGGCCTGTTTCAGCTCCTTCTGGAAGAACAGCTGCACCGTGGGTGTGCCGGTCACGCCGGCCTGTTCGGCGATCTCGCGATCGGCCTCGATGTTGATCTCCACGCCCTGAGCTGCTCCACCCAGTTCGTCGAGCACCCGCTTCAGCTGGGGCTTCAGCACGTGGCACGGGCCGCAGGTGGGTGAGGTGTACACCACCAGCAGGGGCTTGGTGCTGTCGTGGTACAGCTTGCGCAGGGCATAGCCGCCCTTTTGCCAGAGGGCGTTGGGGTCGAAGTTGTCGGCGTCGCTCTCGGCGGTGCGCTGGGTTTCGCCCACCTCGGCGGGCTCCACCGGATCGTGGCTCACGGTGACGGCCAGGTTGTGGTGGGTGAGCCAGCGCTCGGCGGCCAGGGCCGCCTGGCAGCCACTGCCGGCGGCGGTGATGCCCTGGCGCCATTCGGCATCGGCGACATCGCCGGCGGCGTACACGCCGTCCACGCTGGTTTCGGGGCGGCCGGGCTGGGTGATCAGGTAGCCGTGGCTGTCCACCTCCAGTTGACCCTTCACCAGGCGGGTGTTGGGGGTGTGGCCGATGGCGTAGAAGAGGCCGCGCACGGCCAGTTTCTCCGTGGCACCGCTGCTGGAGTCCCGCAGGGTGATGGCCTCCATCCAGCCGTTGCCGGAGCAATCGGCCACCTGGCGGTTCCAGTGCACGGTGATGGCGGGGTTGGCCAGCACCCGATCCGCCATGGCCTTGCTGGCTCGCAGCTGCTCGCCCCGCACGATCAGGTGCACGCGGCTGCCGTACTTGGTGAGATACACGGCCTCTTCGCAGGCGGAGTCGCCGCCGCCCACCACCGCCAGCTCCACATCCCTGAACTGGGGGGTGGCGCCATCGCAGATCGCGCAGGCACTGATGCCGGCGTTCCAGAACTGTCCTTCGCTGGGAAGGCCGAGCCGGTTGGCGCTGGCACCGGTGGCCAGGATCACGGCGTTGGCCAGGATCGTCTGGCCGTCGGCCGTGATGCGGAAGGGGCGCTGGGAGAGATCGAGGCTGTCGGCATCGGCCTCCACCAGGCGCGTGCCCCAGCGCACGGCCTGGGCCTTGAGACGATCCATCAGATCGGGCCCCAGGATGCCGTCGGGGAAGCCGGGGAAGTTCTCCACGTGGGTGGTGGTCATCAGCTGACCCCCGGGAATGCCCCCGTCTTGAAAGCCCGTGATCACGATCGGGCTGAGGTTGGCGCGGGCGGCGTAGATGGCTGCGGTGTAGCCGGCAGGGCCGGAGCCAACGATCACCAGGTTCTCAACGACGGGGCGCTCACCGGCCATGGCTAAAGCGGACTCACTTCGTCTTGAGTGTAGGCAGCGGCCGGAGCGGTTGCGGGATGGCTATGGCGGACTCGTGGGTGCCGCTGGCACCAAAAACAATGAAGAAGATCCTAAAGAATTCCTTTAGATTTCCAGGAGTCCATCGGTTTCGTTGCTGTTGCCTTCGCGGGGCAGGGTTTTGAAATTAGGAACCATGAGCACGTGCTCGGCCATCAGGTCGGGATGCTCGTCCATGCAGAGGATCCATTCCCGGAACTCCTCGGTGAGCGCGTAGCTGTCCTCGTAGCGCTCGCGCGCATCCAGGCTGGCAATGCGGGCTGCTGACCAGTTGATCGCGACGGTGAGCCGGCGCTGGATCGAACCTTTCATGGGTCCTGCTCGTTGGCACCACGCTGGTCGCGGCTAGCGCGATTTGCGGGGTTGATTCGTTAAACGTCGCATTTTCTGCAGCACTGTGATGTAATCAACGCTGCAGCAGGAAGTTCGGCAGCTGGGGTCCCTTCATGCGGATCACCTCGCCGGCGCCATCCTGCAAGGCCTGCAGGGGCAGCGAAGCGCCCCGCCCGGAGCCGGCGGGATCGCTGTCTGCATCGGAGGTGCGGGGGCGGATCAGGTAGGGCTCGCTCAGTGACCAGGTGCGGGCGTATTGCATCAACAGCGGATCGGCCGGGGCGAACACGTAGGAGGGGTGCCGCGGCACTGTTTCCTGCTGGGCGCGGCTGCCATCCATGCGCACCGCCCGGGTGATGGCCTGCACAAAGCGGGTGCGGGTCACCACGGTGGTGAGGTAGGCCACCACCCGTAGCCGGGGCGCATCGAAGCCCTCGGCGCACATGTCGATGCTCACCAGCCAGTCGGCCTGGCCGCGCTTGAAGGCCTCCATGCGCTCGGCCGCCTCAGGGTCCTGGGAGTGCACCAGCTGCACCCGATCGCCCTCCTCCTCCAGCAGGCCGGTGATGCGGCGGGCGTGGGCAATGTCGCGGGCGATCACCAGGCCCCCCGCCTCCGGGTGCTCGCGCCGCACCGCCTCCAGGCGGCGGCGGGCATTCAGCAGCAGCCTCAGGGCGATGCTGCTGGAATCCCCGAGGCGAATGGCACGGCGCAGGTTGCGGGCCCGCCAGCTCTCGCGCTGTTCCAGCGACAGCGGCGAGCGCTCCTGTTCCACCCGCTCACCCTCGCGGCCATGGTCCACCCAGCCGTCCTGAAAGCGGAATTCCAGCGGACGTACATCGCCGGCCGCAATCAGCTGGCGGGGCTCCACGCTCAGATCGGGAGCGATCTGTTCCACCCACTCCTGGCCATCGCGCACCTGCACGCGCCGGGCTGCGCAGAAAGCCAGGTTGTCGGCGCGGAAGGGCGTTCCGGTGAGGCCCAGTCGCAGGCTGGCGCCCTGGCTGAGGCTGCTGAAGGCATGGCCCCAGGCGGTGGCCTCGGGTTCTTCGGGGTCCACGCCCAGGTGGTGCACCTCGTCTGCGATGGCGAGCCAAGCGCCCCAGCGGGCG
>JBIIQU010000093.1:0-5226 GCA_044341905.1 Vulcanococcus sp.
GCCTCTCGACCGCTCAGAAAACTTACAACACCGTCGGCTCGCGCCTCCTCCGTTGCAAGTCGCCGCAAAACCCTCTCAGGCTCTTTGGCTCTGCTCAGCAGCCTTTCGGCTCCCGCGCAGTCCAAAAGCATACCACCCAAACAGCAGCAACAACGACCAACCGTGGCGGGGATGACGCGGCCGCCTGCCATTTCTATGGTTCGGGCCTGGCAGCCCATCGGGCGGGAGGCCCGTGATGGCCAAGCAATTCAGCCAAGAGCGTCTACGGGTTCGGCCCAGCTCCCGCGAGGAAGCTGTGGTGGCCAGCGCCAATGAGCATTTCGAGCGCACGCTGATCCGTGTGCGCGGGGAGTTGGTGGGATCCGTGGCAGCCCTCAGCCATCCAGGCGGGCGCAGTGATGCAGCCAACTACGGCGAGGTGTTCCTGCGGGACAACGTGCCGGTGATGCTGCTTCTGTTGGTGCAGGGCCGCTACGAGATCGTGCGCAACTTCCTGGAGGTGTGCCTCGACCTCCAGAGCAGCGCCTATCAGACCCGCGGCGTGTTCCCCACCAGCTTTGTGGAGCAGAACGGGAAACTGCTGGCGGACTACGGCCAGCGCTCGATCGGCAGCATCACCTCCGTGGACGCGAGCCTCTGGTGGCCGGTGCTGTGCTGGTTGTACGTGCGGCGCAGCCGCGACTGGGAATTCGGCGCCAGCCAGAAGGTGCAGCGGGGTGTGCAGCTGCTGCTTGACCTGGTGTTGCACCCCACGTTCGAGGGCACACCGGTGCTGTTCGTGCCCGACTGCTCCTTCATGATCGACCGCCCCATGGATGTGTGGGGCGCACCACTGGAGATCGAAGTGCTGCTCTACGGCTGCCTTGGCAGCTGTTGCCAACTGATGGATCTGGCCCAGAAGGGCCGAAGCAGCCGGCTCCTGGAGCAGCGCCTCGTGCTCACCCGCCAGTGGAAGCACGATTTGCGCTCCTACCTGCTCAAGCACTACTGGGTGACCAGCAAAACCATGCAGGTGTTGCGGCGGCGCCCCACGGAGCAATACGGGGAAACCCAGGCCCTGAACGAGTTCAACGTGCAGCCCCAGGTGATCCCGCCGTGGCTGCAGGACTGGCTGGAGGACCGTGGCGGCTATCTGATCGGCAACATGCGCACCGGCCGACCGGACTTCCGCTTTTACAGCCTGGGCAACTCCCTGGCCTGCCTGTTCGGACTGGTGACCGCCCCGCAACAGCGCGCCCTGTTCCGCCTGGTGCTGCACAACCGCCACCACCTGATGGCCCAGATGCCGATGCGCATCTGCCATCCACCGATCGAAGGCGACAAGTGGCGTGAGAAAACGGGATCGGATCCCAAGAACTGGCCCTGGAGTTACCACAACGGTGGCCACTGGCCCAGCCTGCTCTGGTATCTGGGGGGGGCGATCCTGTTGCACGAGCAGCGTTACCCCGAGGCCGACGTGCTGCTGATGGGGCAGATGAAGGCCATGCTCGAAGAGTGCTACTGGATGCAGCTCAACCAGTTGCCGCGCCAGCAGTGGGCCGAATACTTCGATGGCCCCACCGGCACCTGGGTGGGACAGCAGGCCCGCACCTATCAGACCTGGACGATCGTGGGCTTCCTGCTCCTGCACCATCTGCTGCGGGTGAACCCCAAGGACGTGACCCTGCTGGACATCAACAGCCCCTGAGCCCAGGCCAGCTCAACTGCGGCCAGACACAGACACAAAAAAGCCGCGGTGGGGTCAACCCGCCGCGGCCAAGAAGGAATGAAACCTCAGGACAGAAGGCCACCAGGATCAGAACAGGCCCAGGGTGAGGGACTTGTCGATCGGCAATGCTGCACCGATGCCGAGGTAGATGGTGAACAGGGTGCCGAACAGGAAGGCTGCCATGGCCACCGGACGACGGAACGGGTTCTGGAACTTGTTGAAGCTCTCGATGAACGGGATGAGCATCAGGCCCAGGGGGATCATTGTCTGCAGGGCGATGCCGAGCAGCTTGTTGGGCACCACCCGCAGGATCTGGAACACCGGGTAGAGATACCACTCGGGCAGGATTTCCAGGGGTGTGGCGAAGGGATCAGCCTTGTCCAGCAGCATGGCCGGATCGAGAACCGCCAAGCCCACGATGCAGGCGATGGTTCCCAGGATCACCACCGGGAAGATGTAGAGCAGGTCGTTGGGCCAGGCGGGCTCGCCGTAATAGTTGTGACCCATACCCTTGGCCAGCTTGGCCCGCAGCTTGGGATCGCTCAGATCGGGCTTCTTGAGGACGTGCATGGTGCTGATGCCGATGGGGGAAGGCTAGGAGCCGCCGATGGGCTGGCGGGAGAGCCGAGGAGATCGAGGACCGGGATCGCAACAATGCGCAACCCCAGGGCCCAGGAGCGGATCAGAGGGGACCGGAGATGCCCTGCTTCCGGATCATCAGGAAGTGGATGAGCATGAACACCGCGAGCAGCCAGGGCAGCACAAAGGTGTGCAGGCTGTAGAAGCGGGTGAGGGTGGCCTGGCCAACGCTCTCGCCACCGCGGAGCAGCTCAACCATGAAATCGCCCACCACGGGAACAGCTGCGGGAACGCCGGACACGATCTTCACGGCCCAGTAGCCCACCTGATCCCAGGGGAGGGAGTAGCCGGTGACGCCGAAGGACACGGTGATCACGGCCATGGTGACGCCGGTGACCCAGGTGAGCTCACGGGGGCGCTTGAAACCACCGGTGAGGTACACGCGGAACACGTGCAGGATCAGCATGAGCACCATCATCGAAGCGCTCCAGCGGTGCACGGAGCGGATCAGCCAGCCGAAGCTGACGTCTGTCATCAGGTGCTCCACGGAGGCGTAGGCCTCCACCACCGTTGGCTTGTAATAGA
This sequence comes from Vulcanococcus sp., assembly GCA_044341905.1. Classification (GTDB taxonomy): domain Bacteria; phylum Cyanobacteriota; class Cyanobacteriia; order PCC-6307; family Cyanobiaceae; genus Vulcanococcus. The sequence continues at coordinate 2,873 of JBIIQU010000093.1, forward strand.
AGGTCATCGCGAACCCGGTCGCGAACTGGATCAGGAAGCAGACCAGGGTGATGCCGCCCAGGCAATAGAAGATGTTGACGTGGGGCGGCACGTACTTCGACGCGACGTCGTCAACGATTTCCTGGATGTCCAGGCGCTCGTTGAACCAGTCGTAGACGGGCGATGACTTTCCGCCAGAGGCGGGTGAGGAGTTCGCCATGCAGCGAGGTGGTTTGGTTGGCAGAGTCTACCGATCCCCTCGAACCCTCCGTGAGCGCTGAGCCGCCCATGACCGTGGAGTCTCCACCGACCGAAACATGGGCCCGGCGCCGCCTGCGGGGCCTGCTGCTGGCGGCTCTGGTGCTGCTGCTGAGCCTGCCCACCGCTGCCGAACCGGTGCAAGCCCTCAGCGATGCCCAGCAGCTGGTGGTGGAGAGCTGGCGCCTGGTGAACCAGAGCTACGTGGACCCCGATCGCTTCGAGACCATCCACTGGAAACGCCTGCGCCAAAAAACGCTGGAGCGCCCCATCAGCACCAGTGCCGATGCCTACGACGCCATCGATTCGATGCTGGCGCCCATCGGCGACCCCTATACGCGTCTGTTGCGCCCAGCCGAGTACACCACCCTGCGCTCCAACACCCAGGGCACCGTGAGCGGCGTGGGCCTGCAACTGGGCCTGCGCAGTGGCGACCCCGCCATCGTGGTGATCGCCCCCCTGGAAGACTCCCCCGCCGCGGAGGCCGGCATCGTGAGCGGCACCGAACTCCTGAAGGTGAATGGGGTGGCCGCCCAGGAGCTCGGCCTGGAAACCACCGCCGCCAAGCTGCGGGGCGCCTCCGGATCGCGGGTGCTGCTGGAACTGCAAGCCCCCGGCGGGCGCATCCGGGAGGTGGAGCTGAGCCGCCGGGAGGTGAATCTCCAACCGGTGCGCTTCCGCCTGATGGATGCCGGCAGCCACCGCCTGGGCTACCTGCGCATCACCCAGTTTTCCGACCCCGTGCCCCAGCAGGTGAGTGAGGCCCTGGGACAACTCCGCCAGGAGGGGATCGAGGGCTTGATCCTGGACCTGCGCAACAACTCCGGCGGCCTGGTGAGTGCCGGCCTGGCCGTGGCCAATGACCTGCTGGACGGCGCCCCCATCGTGGAGACCATGAACCGCGACGGCTTCAGCGATGCCCAGCAGTCGAACCGCGGCGTGCTCTACGGCGGCCCGATGCTGACCCTGGTGAACGGCGGCACCGCCAGCGCCAGCGAGATCCTCGCGGGGGCCCTGCAGGACAACGGGCGCTCTGAGCTGCTGGGGGGCCGCACCTTTGGCAAGGGGCTGATCCAAACCCTCATCAACCTGGGAGGCGATGGCAGTGGCCTGGCTGTCACCGTGGCCCGCTACGTGACCCCCAGCGGCCGCGACATCCAGAACCTGGGCATTGAACCGGATCTGGAGCTGCCCGAACCCGAGCCCCTGGATCCCGGCGGCAAGGGCGACAGCTGGCTGGACGCCGCCGTGAGCCGCCTGGACAACGAGCTAACCCCAGACGGCGCCGAGACATGAGTCAGCGCACGTACCACGACCCCCTGCATGGGGCGATCCGCCTGGAGCGCAGCGATCCGGCTGAAGCCCTGGCCATCGACCTGATCGACACGGCCCCCTTCCAGCGCCTGCGCCGCATCCGCCAGCTGGGCCCCGCCTACCTCACCTTCCATGGGGCGGAATCGAGCCGCTTCACCCATTCGTTGGGGGTGCTGCAGCTGGCGCGCCAAGCGCTCACAGGGCTCAAGCGCATGGCCCCGGAGCTCGAGGCCCACACGGGCGTGCTCTATGCCGCCGCCCTCCTGCACGACGTGGGGCATGGCCCCCTCAGCCATTCCGGCGAGGAGATGTATGGCCTCCATCACGAGGCCTGGTCGGGTCGGCTGATCCGAGAACACCCCCAGCTGCGCCAGCGGCTCGAGGCCTATGCCCCCGGCACGGCGGATGCGGTGGCGGATCTGCTCAGCCACGGCCACTACCCGAACGCGGCGATCCAGGCCCTGGTGAGCAGCCAGCTGGACTGCGACCGCCTCGACTACCTCCTGCGCGACAGCTACAGCACCGGCACCAGCTACGGCCAGCTGGATCTGGAGCGGATCCTGGCGGCCCTCACCATCGCTCCCGATGGGGGCATCGCCCTCAACCCCAAGGGACTAATGGCCGTGGAGCACTACCTGGTGGTGCGCAACCTGATGTATCGCGGCGTGTACAACCACCGCCTCAACGTGGTGTGCAACTGGCTGCTCACCCAGGCCATCGCCACCGCCCGGCGCCTGGGACCGAACGCCGTATGGGCCGATGAGGCCATGGGCCGCTGGTTATGGGCTCCCCGCGAGCTCGAT
>JBIIQU010000095.1:0-5191 GCA_044341905.1 Vulcanococcus sp.
GGGCCACGGGTCCCGCGGGGGAACAGACAGCCTTAGCCGGCGGGGCCAACCTGTCAACAGGCCAACGGCCGCAGGCACCGTTCTCCCCAGGGTCACCGGCACCACGGGCGACTGGCGCCCTCCCCCTGGGGAAAAACCGGGCAAAACCCTGGGGAGCCTGGGGGACATCCGGGAGAACAGCGGTGATGAGGAGTGCTGATCAGATAGGCCATCTCGTGGCCAATCTCAGGGTGAGCTCCCAGGCCCTCACGGCTGACCGTGCAACTGCTGCAGAGCAGCCATGAACGGCCGGCTGGCCGCCACCGACCACGACCCCTCCATGGCCCGCTGGCCTGGCCCGGGGGTGAGCACCACCCGCAGGGACCAACCGGCACGATCGCCATCGAGACCGATCCACCAGGGCTGCCGTTCGAGCTCGAGGCTGATGGCCTCTTCCGCCATCAACTGATCCACCAAGTCGGCGTGCTGGGCTGCCAGGAGGCACAAGCCATCCCGCAGGGATTCGGCCTCGCTGAGGCTCAACTCCGCCGCCCAGCCATCCCCGCCGATCAACACGGAAAAGGGCTGGCGGCCGGCATCCCATGCCAACCGCCAGCCCTCGCCCTCCCGTTGCACCACGCCGACTTCAATCCCGCCAGCAGGCACCGTGGCTCAGCCCGGCAGCAGGTCGGGCTGATCCTGCTCGTCGCTGAGCTCCACGATGGCGCGCTGCACGGGCTTGATCATGGAATCCTCAAGCAGTCCGTCGAAGTCGTCGAAGCGGCGCTGCTTAGCCCGGAAGGCAATCCGCACGGTGGTGAGGTAGCGGTTGCTGGAGTGGCGCACCAGACTTTCAGCTCGCTGGGCCAGCTCCTTGGGGCTGATATCAACGCCTAAATACATGAAGCACTCACCATTGGTTCGACTCTATGCCAACAGGCTGCTGGGCAAGGGCACCGTGACCGGATAGGTGAGGGGCTCATGGCCCTGCACCACCAGCGTGATCTGACGGGCCAGCTGCAGGGCCTCCAGGGGCGGGCGCAGCAGGGCGATCAGCGCATTCACCTTCTCGCGATGGGCCAGATCGCGGCACTCGATCCGCAGCGCCCCCCAGCCGCGGGAGAGCCGGCAGGCACACAGGGGATCCAACTGGCGACAGAGCTCCGGATCCTCCCTGTAGAAGGACAACAGCGCGTGAGAGACCCGATCCATGCTCCTCTCTGGACCCACCGGTCTCACCATGGCGCCGCCGCCGGCGCCAGCCTCAGGGACGGCGTTTTCCCTTCAGCTTTGACGGCCATGGCCGGCACCCTTGCGATCGACCTGGGCAGCAGCACCACCGTGGTGGCCTTCCAGCCTGCGGCGGGCGGCCCGGCCCAGCTGCTGGAGCTGCCCCCTTACAGCTGCGGGACCCCCAGCGTGATTCCCAGCCTGCTGTGGCTGCAGCAGGCTGGTAGCGAGCAGCCCCTGATCGGTCGCCAGGTGCTCGAGGCGGGCCTGGTGGAGCAAGGCGGCCCACAACTGCAGCGCGACTTCAAGCGCTGGATCGGTGCCAGCAACGCCAGTCCAGCACGGGCAGGCGAGGCCCTGCTCAGCCCGGAGCAGGCCGGCAAGCTGCTGATGGAGCGCATCTGGCAGCAGCTGCCCGCACACCTGTCCCCCAGCCGGCTGGTGCTCACCGCCCCGATCGACAGCTACCGCGGGTATCGCCGCTGGCTCACCGAGGTGACCAGCGGCCTCGCGGTGCCGGAGGTGGCCCTGGTGGATGAACCCACCGCCGCGGCCATCGGCGCCGGCCTGCCGGCCGGCAGCAAGGTGCTGGTGGTGGACCTGGGCGGCGGCACCATCGACCTCTCCCTTGTGGCCCTGGAAGGCGGAGAAGGAAAAGCCGCCCCCATTGCCCAGCTGCTGCGCTTCGGCGGCCGAGACCTGGCTGGCAGCCGCCAGGCCCTGCGCACCGCCCAGGTGCTGGGCAAAGCCGGACTCGCCCTGGGGGGACGCGACATCGACCGCTGGATCGCCGCCGCCCTCTGCCCCGACCTGGAGGTCACGGGGCAGAGCCATGCCGCTGGACTCCTGGCCGTCTGCGAGCGGCTCAAATGCCAGCTGAGCGAGCAGCCGGAGGCCCTGGGCCTCTGGAGCCCAGGGCCCGGCACAGCCCCGCGGGAACTGCGCCTCAACCGCCCACAACTGGAGGCGCTGCTGCGGGAGAACGGGCTGCTGGATCTACTCGACACCCTGCTGGAGAGCGTGCTGGCCTCCGCTCGCGCTGCGGGCGTCCAGCTGCGCGACCTGGATGCGGTGCTGCCCGTGGGGGGCAGCAGCCGGCTGCCCCTGATCCGCCAATGGCTGCAGGAGCGCTGCGGCGGCATTCCCCTGCGGGATGGGCGACCGATCGAGGCAGTGGCCCTGGGGGCCCTGGCCCTCACCCCCGGGGTGGCCGTGAAGGACGTGCTCAGTCGGGGCGTCTCCATTCGCTGCTGGGACCAGCGCAGTGGTGAGCACCGCTGGCATCCGCTATTTCAGGCGGGACAGGCCTGGCCCAGTGAACGCCCCTTGGAACTGGTGCTGGCCTGCAGCCGTGACCACCAGGAGGCCCTGGAGCTGGTGCTGGGGGAACCCAGCGATGAAGAGCGCAGCGAAGTGGTGTTCGTGGATGGGCTGCCGCGGTTGCGGCGCCGGCCCGCCGGCCTGGCTGCGGTGTGCCCCTGGGACCAACAACCCAGGCCGTTACAGCTGGATCCCCCAGGCCAGCAGGGCCAGGATCGCCTGCGGCTGCGCTTCAGCATCAAAGCCACCGGGGAGCTGGTGCTGGAGGGCGACGATCTGGCCACAGGCCAGGCCCTACCGGTCCAGACCCTCGGCCCCGTGCGCTGAAGCCTGGGGGCTGGGGGCTGCCGGCCCTGCAGTGGACGCCACAGGCGCTGCCCCTGAACCCGTGAAGCTGGGCCCATCAATCCATAGAACAGGGCCCATCAGCACCCTCCTTCCTTGGCCATCCGCCGGCACCGGCTCCCGCGCTTCTGGCTGGTGATCACCCTTGGCCTGGTGGCCGGGGGCGTGGGGGCGGCCTACTGGTGGGAGAAGCAACTGCCCAGCCAGCTGGAACGGGCCGCCCAGACCGGGCGTCTGGACGACTGCCTGCGCTACAGCGAACAGCTGGCAGCCCTGCGCTGGCTGGGCGGCAAGGCCCCGATGGAACAGGGCCGCTGCCGCCGCCTCAAGGCGGCCGAACTCTGGCGCCAGGGGCAATGGGCCGAGGCCCTGCGCCTGCAGCTGCAGCTAGTGAACTCCGGAGCCAGCAGCGGCGGGGATCAACAGCTGCTGGTGGCATGGCAACAACAGCTGGAGGCCCGGGCCCTGCAGCTCTATGCCCAGGGAGATCTCAGCGGCGCGCTGAAGGTGCTGGCCAACCTCCATGCCGATCGCAATGCCGAGGGCACAGCCCTCGGCGACAACCTGCGCGAGGGCTGGAACCGCAACAAGCTCCAGAAGGAGCGGGCGGTGGCCCTGATCGCCCAGCAGCGCTGGTGGGAAGCCCTGGATGCGCTCAACCGCATCGATCACCCCTGGTGGAAGCGCCACACCCAGACCCAGCGCCAGCAGGTCACCAAGGGCATCGAAGGCCTGCGCAGCGCCCATGAGCGGCAACACAATTCCCATGGGGGTGAGCTGGAGTCGAACGTGCCGGCCGATCAGCTCGATGCCCTGGTGAACCAGAAGATCGCCCAGGGCATGGACGACTGGAAGGCCTTCAGCTCCGCCTGCCGTGACCTCGGCGGCAAGGTGGTGGAAGCCGGCCCGGAAAGCGCCTGCCGCCGCTAAGGGCCCGTGACAGGATGGCGCTACTTGCGCCGCGCCCTTCATGCAACCGGGAGATCAGGTGAGGGTTTGCCAGAGCGTGGTGGTGTTCCACCATCCCGAGCACCGCGGCAAGGCCTTTGATCTCCAGGGCCAGCAGGGGGAGGTGTTCCAGGTGCTGAACGACTACAAGGGCCGCACCATCAGCCCCACCCTGCCGGTGATCGTGGCCTTCGGTCGGTTCAAGGCCCACTTCCGCTCCGATGAACTTGAGGCGGTGGCCTGAGCGCTACTCCCCCTTGAGCAGGAACACCCCCTCCTCGCCATCAATGGCATGGAGACAGAGGGCGATCACTTCCTGTCGGCTCGTGGGCACCACCCGCCCGCAGAAATCGGGCTGAATCGGTAGTTCGCGATGGCCGCGGTCCACCATCGCCAGCAGAGCCACCCGATGGGGGCGCCCCCACGCCTGCAGGGCCTCCAGGGCCGCCCGTACGGTGCGCCCCGTGAAAATCACGTCGTCCACCAACACCACCTCCCGGCCATCCACGGCGGTGGGCAGCTCGGTGGGGGCCGCCAGACGCGTGCCCACCCGATCGAGATCGTCGCGGTGGAAGGTGGGATCCAGGCTGCCCTGATCCACCGGATGGCCGCACAGCACTTCCAGCTTGGCGGCAAGCACCTGGGCCAGGGCCACCCCGCGGGTGGGAATCCCCAGCAGCAACAACTGACGACTGTCAGCCACGCTCTCCAGCACCTGGGATGCCAGTCGGTTGAGGGTTCGGCTCAGTTCCTGGGCCGAAAGAATCTCCACGCGATCAGCAGACATGACAGCGAGCCGGGGCGTGATGGTACTGGGGATTCCTGATCAGCTCGACGCCCCAGCACGGAGCACGACAAGGCCGATCCCCGTGTCGACAAAAGCTGACGCAACCGGGCTCCAGCCAGGAGCCGTCTGGGGCGGGAGGTAAGTTAGGGAGAGCACGCGTTGCAGAGAAGAGCAGGAAAGAAGGGGTGACAACAATTCCGTCCTCTGATCGCGAATCCAACAGCGCCGGTCCCTCGAGCGGCGCTTTCTCCACTCGCAAGCCCGTTTCACCCGTCGTTCTCTGCATCCTCGACGGCTGGGGCTACCGCCACGACAATGCGCACAACGCCATCCGCTCGGCCGAGACGCCGGTGATGGATGCCCTTTGGCACGCCTACCCCCACACCTTGATCCAGGCCAGCGGGGGAGAGGTGGGCCTGCCCGACGATCAGATGGGCAACTCCGAGGTGGGCCATCTCACGATTGGCGCCGGTCGGATCATCCGCCAGGAACTGGTGCGGATCGGCCAGGCCGTGCGCGACGGCAGCATCGCTGACAACCCCGCCATCAACGCCCTCGCCGACCAATTGCTGGCCAGTGGCA
>JBIIQU010000097.1:0-5167 GCA_044341905.1 Vulcanococcus sp.
CTCCACCTGCAGCATTGGCTTGAGGCCTTCTGCAGACGGAGATGAAAAAGCCACCCCTCGGGGTGGCTTTTTTGTTGGCGGGATCAGTTCCGAGTTGTGGGCTCAGGAGAGGCCATAGGACTTTTCTTCCACCAACTCAGAATTGTGTTGCATGTTGATCTGATACTTGATGGCGGCTCGCTGGTCATTGAGTTGGTAGACAGAGCGCGCTAGGGACACGAACTCTTGGCCAAAATCTTGGTGTTGTTCTTGTTTTCGTAGTGCATCTTCCACCTCCCATAAATTCTGGTTCACCTGCTGAAGCTGCTCCACCAGGTGGGCCTCAATGGCGAGGCCGCTTCTGGTGTAGACGTGCTCCAGGGAGGCAAGCTCATGGTGTACGTGGTTGAGGCCTGTACCCTGAATGTGTCTGGTCTTGATGGTCAAGATTGTGATCTTGTCTACCAATTCACCAACAGACACTGGTGCGAAGCACGTCTTTCTGATCAGCATCTGTGGGATTTGAAGATCTGGTCTGTGGGGTTGGCTTGGCCTGTGAGGGCATTGTCCAAGCCACCAAGACCTGGCTGAAGATCTTCTGGGCCGCTGATGCGTGTTCCTTCGGAATTGACAAGATCGAAACGGGCGCTTTGGCCATTCCTAGCTCCAAACACAACCGCGTCTTGGCTCAGGCCTGGAATGCCTGTCTCCAGTCCGCCATGGGATGCCCATGGAAAATCTTGGTTGAAACCAACATGCAAGCGATCGAGTTGTGCCTGCACAAAGCTGTTGATCTCGCGTCCAAGTTCGCCGCTTTGGATCGCCTCAATCTTTTCGAATGCATTCTTTCCATCCAGAAAGTCGAATAGACTCTGGCCAATGGGCTGGGTGCATGTCGCCATCGTGTTGTCCTGATCAGTGGGCAGCTCAGGACGGAGTTGTTCACCGCATCCCTTCGCCTCAAGAGCATCTGATCAGCGGCGCTTCTGCAGCAAGACCTTTGTAACGGCATTTACCCGCCAATTTGGAGACTGGCGTCATCGGCACCGTGGGGCCGCCCTGTCCCCCGCTTGCCCATGGTGATCCCACACCTGCTTCGCCAGGCTCAGCAGCAGGAGGCTCAAGGGGCCTGGGTGGCAGTTGCAGCCACCTATGCCGCTCTTGCCGCGCTCCAACCGAGTGATCACCGGTTTCTGGCGAACCAGGCCAATGCCCTCTGGCTTGCAGACCTGCCCGATGCGGGGCGCGAGTGCTACGAGCGTGCGCTTCGCATCAGTCCGGATTGCCCTGTGAGCAAACGGGGGTTGGCCAGTTGCCTACGGGATTTGAATCAGTTTGAAGCGGCTTTGGTGCTGCATCAGGACTTGGAGGTAGCGCTCCTGCCGGGATCGCCCGATCGCTTGGCCAATCTCTGGGCCCACAGTCAGGTGCTGGTTGGTCTGGAGCGCTTTGCAGAGGCTTTTGAACGCATGGCTCTCCGGCGGCCCTGGCAGGAGGGTGTGCTCCACCCCAACGGCAATCCCCTGGTTCCGCAGCTCGTGGTGGTGAGTGAGCAGGGATTTGGCGACACCCTCCAATTTTTGCGTTTTCTCGAACCGCTGGTTTCCCTGCGCCAAGCAGCCGGATTGCGGGGAGGCCTCCAGTTGCTGGTGGAGGCCTCCCTGGTGGATCTGCTGCGCGAGGGCCTGGCCTGGCTGCAGGAACCGCTGCAGGTACGGCCCAAGCCGCAGCACCTCCCGGCCGATGCCGTTTCACTGCTCGATCTTCCCCATGCCCTGGGGCAGCAGGATGTGGCGCCGAATCGCCGGCATGGGGGCTATCTGGTGTCGCCCTTGTGGATCAGCGAGGGGCCCAGTCCCCACCCTCAAGTGTCATCGGCAGGTGGCTGGCGGGTCGGGCTGGTCACAGCGGCCGGCCGGCCACACAGCGATCCCTTCTGCCTGCGTGAATACCAAAAACGCACCCTGCCGGAGGTGATCATCTGGAGGCTGGTGAGGGAGTTGCAGCACCACGGCAGCGTGGTCGTCGACCTGCAGTTCGGCGACGAGGCCAGGCGCCATCACGGGCTGGGCCTCAACCTGCAGGATCCCGGCTTGTCGCTCGAGGGCTTTGCCGCTACCGCGAGGGTTGTGGCTCAGTTGGATCTGGTCATCACGGTGGACACCGCCATGGCCCATCTGGTGGGGGCCATGGGGCGCCCCTGCTGGGTGTTGCTGCCTTGGAGTGCAGATCCCCGCTGGCTACGCGAGGGAAGCCACAGCCCTTGGTATCCCCATAGTCGCCTCTTCCGGCAGCCCCGGACGGGCGATTGGCATGGTGCCGTGGATCAGCTGCTGGAGTGCTTCAGCTCCACCTGCGTTGTTCCCACCAAGGCTCCTTAGGGTCGCGATGAGCCGTGCGGTTGGCGCGTTGTGATGGGGAGCCTGCTCCACTGGTTGGGCTGGGGCCGGCAAGAGCCTGGGGCAGGATCCCTGGCCCTGCGCTTGGCGGAGCCGGAGCAGCCCCAGGCAGGGTTGCCGGAGGGGGCACCGGTGGTGATGCTGGAGCTCACCCCCTGGTCGATCGCTCGCCTCAAGGTGATCGCTGCAGAGGTGATCGATCGCCCCTGCCAGGCCGCCCTTCAGGCGGCCCGATCGGCCCGGGGCTGCTTATCGCGCTTCTGGCTGGCTGCGCCGGTGGATGCTCTGGAAACCCTGTTTGCGGGCCCCGTTGGCGAGGTGTATCGCCAGCTGTTGGCCGGTGTGTTGCCCGCGTTGCCGCTGGATGCGGCTGAATCTGCCTGGAAGCACCAGCTCACCGACTACCTGCAGGCTGGTTTTGAGCAGCCAGGCAGTGTGAATGCCCTGTTGGCTCTGCTGCCCTATCTGGACCGCGAGGCCATGCAGGTGAACAACCCCCTGCAGCACTTGCCCACTTGGTTGGTCCCGCTCTATGCGGAACGCTGCGATCCCGGCCTTAGTGCTCAGCCGAACGGTGCCAAGGCCCTTCCGCCATTGCCGCCGGTGCCTGCCCTTGGGCCATCTCTGCCTGAGCTGGCGCCCATCACCGGTGCTGCGGCCATGGCGTTGATCGGTGATGCCAGTTTCCTGGGCCGCATGAGTGGGCTGATCAACCTCTATGGGCTTGAGCCCAGCGATCCGGAGATCTGCCGCGACCTTGGCCTAGGGCGCCGTCAGGTGGCCCAGGTGTGGCTGGATGTGGAGAGTGACCAGCTGGAAAGCCTCTATCGCACACCTTTTGGACAGCTCACCGACAACCTGATCGCCTCCCCCTTTGCCCGGGAGCCCCTCAACCAGGACGAGCGGGCCCTGCGTCAGCAGTTGGCCGAGGTGGCTGCCGATCTGCACCATCCACGGGCTCTGAATGCCCTGATTGCAGCCTTGCTCTACTACCCGATCGAGCAGGTCACGTTGCCATCGGATCCGGCCCTGCTGCCCCCCTGGTTGGCCCAGAATTTGGCCCGACTGGGGGCACGGTCTTCCGTCCATGGCGTGCGTCCAGCCTGAACCTGCGCTGGCCTGGTGGTGACTTCCCGCTAACGGTGGAACTCGCACCAGAGCAGCCAGTAGATCAAGGCGCTCAACAGGGGCGCCAGCAGCAGCGGCATCGCTGCCAACAGCGCCAGTACGGCCCCAGCGTTCTGGGCGAGCACCACCACCAGGCTCAAATACAGCAGCAGCAGCAGGGTGATGGCCGTGCGGGGTCGCCGCAGTTGGCCGTAGAGCCTCTGGATGAGGCGGCGCTGCCTGCGACGGGGTTGCTCATGGGCAGGCAGTAGCGAGATCCAATCCCAGGGCGCCATGGTGGTCAGCGCAGCCGCTCGAGGCTGCGCAGCTTGTCCTCAAAGAACGAGGTGAGCACACTGATGAACGGCCGTTGTCGCAGCTGGATGTCGGCCGTGAGCGTCATGCCAGCTTTCAGGGGCACCTGGCGTTGCCCGGCCTGGAGGGACTGGCGCTGGAGTTGCAGAATCACCGGGTAGAACAGGCCGGTGGCTTCGGCGCCAAGGGTGCTGCGCATCTCCTCGGGTGTCAGGGCGTCGGAGCCGATGCCGCCCACCACCCCTGGCAGGCGGCCGTAGTCGTTGGAGGGGAAGGTGTCGAGGGAGATGTTGGCCTTCATGCCGGGGCGGATGAAGCCAATCACCTTGCTGGGCACCAGGACCCGGGCCTCCAGGGTGCCCCCCGGCACGATCGCGAGCACGGGGGCGGCCGCAGCCACAACGCTGCGCGGGCTGACTCGCAGGTCGAACACGGTTCCTGCCACGGGTGTGTGCAGTTGGCCGTATTGAAGTTGCAGGCGTGCCTCCTGGATCTGGCCATCGAGATCACTGATCTGCCGCAGGTTGGCTTCAACCCGCCCGCGTAGATCTGCCCCTGGGGTGGACTCCACCTCCCGCAGATTCGCCTGGAGCCGGGCGATGCTCCGCTGTTCCTCGAGCACCTGAGAGCGCAGTTGGTTAGCCGTGTTGCGGGTCTGCAATTCCTGCACGCCGCTCACGGCACCCGCTCGCGCCAGGTAGCTGTAGCGGTTGGCAATGTCGTTGGCCGTGGTCCAAGCCTGGCTCAACCCGGCCAGGCGTTGTTGGCTTTGGCGTAACTCCTGGATGGCCGCCTGCTGTCGGCTGCGCAATTGCTCGGTTTGGTTATTGCGTTGCAGCCGCTGATTGGCCGTGAGGCCATCGGCGCGGCGGTCGCCCAAGGCATCGGCGTAGATGCGGTTTTCGCTTAGCAAGCGGGAGCGCACCGCCTGGGCTGTGGCGAGCTGGTTGCGGGCCTGATCCAGGTCGAAGCGCACCAGCAGCTGGCCGGCCTTCACCGGCTGGCCCTCCTTCACGAGCACCTCCGCCACCACCCCGGCCACGGGCGCCTCCACTGGCTTCACGCGTCGCCCAGGCTGGAGCTTGCCTTGAACCGCCACCGATTCCCCCAGGGGGGCCACCAGGCTCCACAGCAACAACAGTCCCGTGCCACCCACGAGGGTCCACACAATCACGGTGGTGGGTCGCGCGCTCGGGTTGAGCAGCACGGGTTGCTTGAAGGTCCAGGCTTCGGCTGTCTCCCCTGTGAGGGCGTCCTGAGGTGGTGGAGGTCCGGCAAAGGGGTGGCCGGCTGGCGGTGTCGGCGAACTCCTGCCCACGAGATCCACCGCTGGGCTTGCGGCTGGCGGGGATGGTGTGGAGCTGCCC
>JBIIQU010000098.1:0-5135 GCA_044341905.1 Vulcanococcus sp.
CGGAAGCGGTGGACGTGCCGGTGATTGCCTCCGGTGGGGCCGGCAGCATCGACCACATCGCCCAGGCGCTCCAGCAGGGCAAGGCCTCCGCGGCGCTGCTGGCGTCGTTGCTGCACGACGGTGTGTTGACGGTGGAACAGATCAAGACCGACTTGCTCGGCCGTGGCTTGAACCTGCGACCCCTGGATCCGGGGCCAACAGCGGCGGGCTGAGTCGCGGCGTCCCGTTACCTCCCGTTACATTGGGCTCAGTTTCCCCGCTGCTTCAGCCCTGGCCGTGCCGGCGTTGCTCCAGACCCACTCCACGGCCCTGGCGGTTGTGCTGGTGGTCACCGTTGTGGCAATGGTGGCCTGGGCTTTGCAGCTGATGCAGGCCGCCGCCGACCGCAAGGAGTTTTCGCTCATGCTGGCCGGCTGCATGGTGTGCTCGGCTGCCGTGGGTCTCGCCACCGTGATGCTGATCACCTTCACCAGCGCCGATCGGCTTCAGGCCCAGGGCTTTCTGAGCGTTGGTGAATCCGGTGCGGTGGAGCTGGCCTCGGGGGGTGTCAGTCTCGATGCCATCTCCCTGCCCTGGGATGCCAGCTTCCATTCGCCCCGGTGATCCCGAGCAGGTCCGTGATCTGTTCGATCAGATCGCCCCTGCCTACGACCGCCTCAACGACACCCTCAGCCTCGGTCTCCACCGCCTCTGGAAACGCCAGGCGGTGGCCTGGCTGGCCCCTTCCCCTGGCCAGCGCCTGCTGGACCTGTGCTGCGGCACCGGCGATCTGGCTTTGGTGCTGGCCGAGAAAGTGCGCCCCGGCGGGTTGGTGCTGGGTCTGGATGCGGCGGAGGCGCCCCTTGGTCAGGCCCGGCGCCGAGCCGCCAGCCAGCCCTGGTTGCCGCTGGAGTTTCGCCAAGGCGATGCCCAGGGCACCGGCCTGCCGGCGGGCTGGGCGGATGGCGCTGTGATGGCCTACGGACTGCGCAATCTCCAGGACCCCGCCGCGGGGTTGCAGGAGCTGCGGCGGCTGCTCAAGCCCGGCGCCCGGGCGGCGGTGCTCGATTTCAACCGCCCCGCCGATGGGGCCGGCTTCACGGCGGGTTTCCAGCGGTTCTACCTGCGGCAGCTGGTGGTGCCCCTGGCCCGTAGGGCTGGCTTAGAACCCCAGTACGCCTACCTGGAGGAGAGTCTGCGGCGCTTCCCCACGGGAGCTCAGCAGGAGCAGATGGCCGCGGCCGCCGGCTTCGCCCAGGCCCGCCACCGACGGTTGGCCGCTGGGCAGATGGGCCTGCTGCAACTGGTGGCTTGATGGGCGGGGCCTTGCGGCTCGCCGGGGTGGCGCTCCAGCCCTCTCCTGAAACCTGTACGGCCTGTACTGATTTCAGGAGGCGCCCCGGCAGGCCAACTCCGCTCCAGACCCGCCGCCATCGACAATGGCGCCACGAGCGGCCAGCCCCCAGTGCATTTTCAGGACATCATCCAGACCCTCAACCGCTTCTGGGCCGAGCGGGGTTGCCTGATCCTGCAGCCCTACGACACCGAAAAGGGCGCTGGCACCATGAGCCCCCACACGGTGCTGCGGGCGATCGGGCCGGAGCCCTGGGCCGTGGCCTATCCCGAGCCCTGCCGCCGGCCCACGGATGGCCGCTATGGCGATAACCCCAACCGGGCTCAGCACTATTTCCAATACCAGGTGCTGATTAAGCCCAGCCCTGATGCCATCCAGGAGACCTACCTGGCTTCGCTGGAAGCCCTCGGCATCCGGGCCAAGGACCATGACATTCGCTTCGTGGAGGACAACTGGGAATCCCCCACCCTCGGCGCCTGGGGGGTGGGCTGGGAGGTGTGGCTCGATGGCATGGAAGTGACCCAGTTCACCTACTTCCAGCAGTGCGGTGGCCTCGATTGCCGGCCGGTGTCGATCGAGATCACCTACGGCCTCGAGCGCCTGGCCATGTACCTGCAGGACGTGGAAAGCATCTGGGACCTCAGCTGGGATGGCAACCGCACCTACGGAGACATTTGGCTGCCCTTTGAAAAGGGTCAGTGCACCTACAACTTCGAGGCCTCGAACCCGGAGCGGCTCAAGCAGCTGTTTGCCATCTACGAGGCTGAGGCGGCGGATCTGGTGGCGCAGAAGCTGCCGGCGCCGGCCCTCGATTTCGTGCTCAAGTGCAGCCACACCTTCAACCTGCTGGAGGCGCGCGGCGTGATCTCGGTGACCGAGCGCACCGCCACCATCGGCCGCATCCGCAACTTGGCCCGCCAGGTGGCCGAGGCCTGGCTGGCCGAGCGCGAGGCCCTGGGTTTCCCCCTGCTCTAAGGCGCGGGCGGCACGGGCACCGCGGGCCCATCGAGGGTGTTGCTGCAGAGGTCGAGCACAATCCGCTGGGGAACGGAACCCGGCAGGGGCGTTTCCCAGGGCTGCCATTGGCCATTGATCCGCCAGGTTTGGCGCAGGCTCTCGCACTGCACCGCCACGGCGGACGCGGCCGATCCACGCACGCCGAGGTCGGCCGTGGAGGCTTTCACCAGGGTGATGCGCACGCCGCCGGGGTGGAGTTTCCAGCCGGCCCAGTCCACCGCGGTGGCGTTGAACCACTTCCAGCGGGCCTGGCCTGAGAGCTCCCGCAGCTCGAGCTCGGCCCGGTCCCTGCGTTCGGCCGGGCTCAACAGCAAAGCCGCGGAGGCATCACCGCTGCTGCCGGGAGGGGGCGGTGGAGCCAGCTCCGCTGTCGGTTTGCCGGGCAGGGTCAGCCTCTGACCCACCTGCAGCAGGGTGGGGTCCTTGATGCCATTGACGCGGATCAACGCGTCAAGGCTCACGCCGTGCTGGATGGCGAGCTGTTCCAGCGTGTCGCCTTCGGCCACGGCGATGGTGTTGGCCCGGGCTGCGGGGCACGGGCTCAGCAGCACTGCGCTCAGCAGCAGGCAGCTCAGCAGTCCAGGGGTGGCGGGATGGCGCACGTCGGTTGGGAGCGCGGCCGAACCCTAGGGGAACCCTCAGGGCACCGCCTGGCCATCCATGCCCGCTGCCCTGGTGTCCCTGCTGGTGATGGCCCTGGCCATCGGGGTGCTGCCCCTCCCCTGGCCCCTGCAGGGGGCAGCGCTGGTGGGCCTGCTGGTGCTGGCTGTGCTGCTGGCCCGCCGCTGGGGCCTGGTTCTGGTGTTGGTGCTGCCCATCCTGTTCGGCTGGGGTCTGCTGGCCCAGCCCCATGCCGGACCCGCCGATCCCGTGCGGTTGATTCCGGCCGGTGCGCCCTCGGCCCCTGTGGAGCTGCGCGGCCAGCTGCTCTCGGATCCCACACCTGACCCCTCCGGTGCCAGCTGCCGGGTGGTGTTGCAGAGCCGGGTGGGTCGCACGGAGTTGCGCTTTCAACCCTGCCCGCGGCTGCAGCAGGGCTGGCGGCTGCAGGTGAGCGGGGCTTTGGGGCGTCCACGGGCGGCGGCCCATCCCCTGCTCTCCGGCTCGGCCGAACGCTTGGCCCGGCAGGGGGTGTGGAGCCAGCTGCGCGTGCAGCAGTGGCAGGTGCTGGAGCGCCCCGCCACGCCCATGGCCGATCTGCGGCGGCGCATGGCGGCCGCCCTGTTGGCGGTGGGGGGTGCGGATGCCGGTGGGGTGCTGGCGGCACTGGTGCTGGGCAGTGCCGTGGTGCCGGTGCCGATGGAGGTGCGCGATGCCTTTCGGGTGGCAGGGCTCTCCCACGCCCTGGCGGCCAGTGGTTTTCACCTCACCGTGCTGCTGGGCGCCGTGATGGCCCTTGGCCGCCACACCCCGAAGCCCGTGCGCTGGCTGCTCGCCCTGGGGGCGATGCTGCTGTTTCTGCTGCTGGCCGGGCCCCAGCCCTCCGTGGTGCGGGCCGTGCTGATGGGGGCCGTGGCCTTTGTGGTGCAGGAGAGCGGCCGACGTGCCAGGCCCCTCGGCGTGTTGTTGCTGTGCCTGCTGCTGATCCTGCTGGTGGCGCCTGCCTGGCTCCTGGATGTGGGATTTCAGCTCAGCGTGGCCGCCACCGCTGGCCTGATGCTCACGGCGCGGCCGCTGGAGCAGGCCCTGGCGCGGTGGCCCTGGCCCACTTGGGCAGCGGCAGGCATCGCGGTGCCCCTGGCTGCATCTCTTTGGACCTTGCCCCTGCAGTTGCTGCATTTCGGCGCTCTGCCCCTCTACGCCGTGCCCGCCAATCTGGTGGTGGCGCCGCTGCTGTCGCCCCTCACCCTCGGGGCCATGGCCATGGCGGTGGCGGCTGTCACGGTCACACCCCTGGTGACGCTGCTGGGTTGGGCGCTGGTGCCCCTCACCCGGATGTTCCTCTGGTTGGCGGCGTTGTTCGCCGGCCTGCCCATGGCCCAGTGGCAGCTGGGCAGGCTGCCGCCGTTGCTGGTGCTGGTGTTTGGTCTGGGGCTGTTGCCATGGCTGTTACCGGAGCAGCCCCGTGGCCGCCGCTGGCGCTCCTGGGGGATGGCTGCCATGGCGGCCGTGATGGCGGTGCACCTGGGGTTGCTGCATGGCGATCAGCTGTTGCTGGTGCACGAGGCGCCGCGGGATTGGCTCGTGGCGCGCCACGGCGGCCGGGCCGCCCTGATCACCAGCGCCGCCGATGGCCTCAGCTGCAGCCGGGCGCGTCAGCTGGCCGTGGGTTTGGGCATCCAGCGTTATGACTGGGCCCTGCTTCTCGATCCGGTGGCCGCCGAGGGGCCCAGCTGCTGGCAGGCGCTGACCCCCACCCTGGTGGAGGGTCTGCAGCTGGGGCAGCGGCTGACCAGCCCTGGCCTGCAGGTGGAGCCGCTGGCGGAGGACAGCCAGGCGCTGGTGTTGCAGGCTGGCCGGCTGCAGTGGGGATTGCTGCCGGATCGTCAGGCCTGGTGGAGCTGGCAGCGCCAGCCGCGGCGGGGAGTGGATGGCCTGTGGCTGGGATTTACGCCGGGTCGCCACGAGCGCCAGGCCCTCCCAGCTCTGCCCGCCAACCGCCTGTGGCTCCCTGCTGCCGGTTCACCCAGCGGTTGGCGCCAGGCCTGAAGCCGGCCCGTCCATCCGTACACTGGGCCGGTCGCCTGGAGAGGTGGCTGAGTGGTCGAAAGCGAACGACTCGAAATCGTTTGAAGGGAAACCTTCCGTGGGTTCGAATCCCACCCTCTCCGTTTTTCATGGGTTT
>JBIIQU010000099.1:0-5113 GCA_044341905.1 Vulcanococcus sp.
CCGGTTGCAGAGGGTGAGGCCCTCGAGGCCCGTGTCGCTCACCAGCAGGTTGGAGCCGGCGCCGATCACCCGCAGCTCCAGCCCCTGCAGCCGCGCCCATTGGCTCAGGGCCAGCACCTGCTCAGGGGTGTCCGGCTCACAGAACCACTCGGCTGGGCCGCCCACCTTCCAGGTGGTGAAGTCCGCCAGGCTCACTGCCCGCCGCAGTCCTGCCGGGGGGGGCGGGCCGGCCATGCTCAGGCCGCCAGGGGCAGGCCGGCGTCCTGTCCCTGGCGCTCGTCCAGGCGGCTCCACAGGCCATTGACATCGCCGGCCCCCATGGCCAGCACCAGATCGCCGGGGCGGCTGTGCTCCACCACCGCATCGGCGAGGGCGTCGAGGCTGCTGGTGACAGCCACCTGCAGCTCAGGCCGGAGGCGATGGATGGCGGCCGCCAGGGCCTCGCTGGAAATGCCCGGCAGGGGCGCTTCACCGGCGGCATAGAGGGGTGCCAGCAGCACCGCATCCGCCTGGCTGAGGGCCTGGGCAAACGGTTCGAGGAACTCGGCTGTGCGGCTGTAGCGGTGGGGCTGGAACACGGCCAGCAGCCGTTGCGGGGCGGCGGGCAGGGGGCTGCGGCCGCTGGTCACCATCAGCCGGGCCATGGCGAGCGTGGCCTCCACTTCGCTGGGGTGGTGGGCGTAGTCGTCCACCACGAGGCGGTCGTTCCAGCTGCCGCGGTAGTCGAAGCGGCGGCCAGGGGCCTGCAGCCCCTCCACCGCCAGGCGCAGCTCGGCGAAGGACACCCCGTGCAGGCGACAGGCCGCCATGGCGGCGGTGGCATTGCTGAGGTTGTGCAGGCCGGGCAGGGGCAGGGTGAAGCTGCCCACCAAGACACCTTGCTCGTAGAAGTTGGCCACGGTGCTGTCGCCATGCAGCTCCACCGGGATCGCGGCGAAGTCCGCCCGCTCGGCACTGCGGGTGGACCACCAGTGGCTGGCCTCGAAGTGCTCCTTGAGGATCGGACAGTCGCGGTTGGCTAGCAGGCTCTGGCAGCCTCGGCCGAAGCGCTGCAGGGTGGCGATCAGGGCCGCCAGGTCTGGGTAGTGATCGGTGTGATCCAGCTCGAGGTTGGTGATCAGCCCTAGGGAGGCCTGAAATTTCACCAGGGAGCCATCCGATTCGTCGGCTTCCGCCACCAGCAGGGCCCCCTGCCCGCTGCGGCCGTTGCTGCCGAAGGCGGGCACGATGCCGCCGATCACGGCGGTGGGGTCGTGATTGGTGGCGTGCAGCAGGCTGGCCACCAGGGTGCTGGTGGTGGTTTTGCCGTGGCTGCCGGCCACGGCGATGGAGCTCTGGCCAGCGATCAGCGAGGCCAGCACGTCGGAGCGGTGGGTGATGGTGAGCCCCACCCGCTGGGCCTCCACGAGTTCAGGGTTGCTGGCGGGAACCGCGGAACTCACCACCACCAGGGGCGGTGTGGAGATGCCGCTGCGGATGGCGGAGATGGTGGCGGCGCTCTGCTCGCGGAACACCCGCACGCCACGGCTGCGCAGGTCCTGCAGCACGGCGTTGTCGCGGGGATCGGAGCCGCTCACCTGGAATCCCCTGTCCGCCAGGATTCCGGCAATGGCCGACATGCCGATGCCACCAACCCCAATGAAGTGGAGAGGCTGATGGGGATCGAGCTGTTGGGCCAAGGGCGTCTCCAAGCCTGCTGAGAAGGTAAGCCGGCATCCTCCGCTTGTCTTCTGTTCAGGCGGTACCCCGAGCGCCTTTGACGCACTGTCCCCAAATGGGGGCGGCCCGGTGATCTCTGTATGATCGGCTGCCAAATCCCCCTTGCTAGCGGGTTTCCCGCACTCCGCCATGACCCTGCGCGTTGCGATCAATGGATTCGGCCGGATCGGTCGCAACTTCATGCGCTGTTGGCTGAGCCGTGGGGCGAACACCGGCATCGAGGTGGTGGGTCTGAACGACACCTCCGATCCGAAGACCAACTCCCACCTGCTCCAGTACGACTCGATGCTGGGCCGCATCCGTAATGCGGAGGTGAGCTACACCGACGACACCATCGTGGTGAACGGCAAAGCGATCAAGTGCTTCTCCGATCGCAATCCCCTCAACCTGCCCTGGAAAGAGTGGGGCGTTGATCTGGTGATCGAGTCCACCGGTGTGTTCAACGATGATGTGGGCGCCAGCAAGCACCTCCAGGCCGGTGCCAAGAAGGTGATCCTCACGGCCCCCGGCAAGGGCGCCGGCGTGGGCACCTTCGTGGTGGGTGTGAACGCCGACCAGTACCGCCACGAGGACTTCGACATCCTCAGCAACGCCAGCTGCACCACCAACTGCATGGCGCCGATCGTGAAGGTGCTCGACCAGACCTTCGGCATCGTGAAAGGCACGATGACCACCACCCACAGCTACACGGGTGACCAGCGCATCCTCGACGCCTCCCACCGCGATCTGCGCCGGGCCCGCGCCGCCGCCGTGAACATCGTGCCCACCTCCACCGGTGCCGCCCAGGCCGTTGCCCTGGTGTACCCCCCGATGAAGGGCAAGCTGAACGGCATTGCCATGCGGGTGCCCACCCCCAACGTGTCCGTGGTGGACATGGTGCTGGAAGTGAGCCGCAGCACCAACCGCGATGAGGTGAATGCGGTGCTCAAGGCGGCTTCCGAGGGCGCCATGAAGGGCATCATCAAGTACTCCGACCTGCCCCTGGTGTCCAGCGACCACGCCGGCACCGATGAGTCCACCATCGTGGACTCCGAGCTCACCCTGGTGATGGGCGACAACATGGTGAAAGTGATTTCCTGGTACGACAACGAGTGGGGCTACAGCCAGCGCGTTGTGGACCTGGCCGAAGTGGTGGCCCGCAACTGGAAGTGAGCTGAGCGCTTCCGCTGATCCCTGGCCGCCCTTCAGGGCGGCTTTTTTCATGGCCGGCCCTCAGGGTCTCAGCGGAAATGGGTGAAGCCGCTGCTGGCCGGAAAGGGTGCATCGCCCTGCAGCCAGGCCACCGGGGCTGCCGACTGGGTGGCGCTGTTGGCCGCCAGCACGCCGATGCGGCTGGTCCCGGGCAGTGCGGCCAGCAGGGCCTCAGCCCAGGCAGGCTCCAGGGCCAGCACCAGTTCAAAGTCCTCGCCGCCCGCCAGGCACCAGGCCTCCCCCTGGGCCAGCTCCGCCAGCTCGGCATCCAGGGGCAGGGCGCTGCGATCCAGTAGGGCCTGGCAGTGGCTGCCCCGGGCGATGCCGGCGGCGGCGGCCACCAGCCCGTCGCTGCTGTCGGTGCCGCCCACCCGCCAGGGCTGGCGGGGCGGCCGGCTCTGCTCCAGGGCCGCCACCGCATCGAGCCGCGGTTGGGGCCGTTGATGGGCGCGGATGGCCCGCTCCCGCAGGGCGGCACTGAGTCCCGCCCCGTCCAGCTCCCCCAGCAACAGGGCCAGCCCCAGCCGGCTGAGGCCATGGGGGCCTGTGCTCACCAGCAGGTCGCCAGGCCGGCCGTCGCAGCGGCGGATGGCCCCGCTGCCCAGGTGTCCCAGGGCGGTGATGGCCAGCAGCCGTTGGCCGCCGCCGCTGCAGTCGCCCCCCAGCAGGATGCCGCCAAAACGCTGCAGGGCCTGATCCAGCCCCTGGTACACGCCTTCCACCCAGGACCAGGGCGTCAGCGCCGGTGCCACCAGCCCCACCGTGAGGCCCACCACGCTGCGGCAGCCCATGGCCGCCAGGTCGGAGAGGTTGGCCGCCGCCGCCCGCCAGCCCACGTCCACGGGCCCCATGGTGGCGTCGCTGAAGTGCAGGCCCTCCACCAGCACATCGGTGTTCACCACCAGCTGTCGCCCGCTCTCTTCCTGCAGCAGGGCGGCGTCATCGTCGAATTGGCCCGGTGGGGCAAAGGCCGCCAGCCGGCGCAGCAGCTCCCACTCCCCCAGGTCGCGCAGCAGCACCGCTTCCCTGGCCGCCTGGGGGTCCATGGGCTCAGGCGTGGGGTTTGAGGTTCTCGCTGCCGTCGATCACCGTTGCCTTCACGATGCCGTCGTCCACGCCCAGCTCTTCGAGCACGTCGAAGCCATCCACCACATAGCCGAAGGCCCCATAGCGGCCATCCACCAGGTTGAGGCCGGCCGGGGTGAGTTCCGCTTCGTAGAGGAAGAAGAAGAACTGGGAGGAGCCGTCGTCGAGGGCTTCATCGGAGTGGGCCCAGCCCAGGGTGCCGAGGGTGGCGAAGGGCAGCACCGGCGTGGCCTTGAACATGCCCAGATCCTCGAAGGTCTGGTTGTAGAAGGGCTGCTGCTGCCCCGGCACCATGATCTCCAGGGGCACGGGGCGCTCGGCCTTGGTTTTGGGGTCGATGTAGCCGCTTTCGGCTCCCTTGGGATCGCCGGTCTGCAGCACGTAGAAATCCTCGGCGCGGGTGAAGGGCAGGCCGTCATAGAAGCCCTTCTGCACCAGATCCACGAAGGCCCCGGCCGTCAGCGGGGCGTTGTAGCCATCCACCACGGCGGTGAGGGGGCCCTTGGTGGTCTCGATCGCCACCGTGGCCCGGCCCAGCAGGCGGGGGAGGTTGTCGAATTCCGCCGGGATCGCATAGGGGAATTCCCCCACCAGCAGGGCCTCCAGCTGGCCCACGCTGGCCAGGGCTGCGCGCCGGTCGTCCAGGAAGGTGTCGCGGTTTTGGCTGTCGCTGGAGCCGGCCAGGGTCTGCAGCTGGCTGTCCAGTTGGTCGAGGAGTTCGGCCCCCTGGGCCTGGGTGGCGGGCGGCAGGCTGGCCAGGATCGAGGCCCGGCGGGTGGTGAGCAGGGCCTGGCTGCGGCGCACCGTGCCGGCGAGGGCGGTCCAGCGCTTGGCCCGCAGGTCGTCGCTCGTGCTCTCCAGGCGATGTTGCAAGTCCTGAAGATCGCCCTGCTGGATCGGCAGGGCATCGCGCAGGATCGCGGCCGGGTCGGTCACGGCGTTGCCGGGGGGCAGGGCCGCCTGGGCCGGCGCCGCCAGAGGGCCCCAGCTGAGTCCCACAGCCACCAGCAGGGCCAGCAGCCAGCGGAAGGGGGGCCAGCGCTTGAGATCCATGCTGCAGCCTTGTCTCTGCCTGGACTCTGCCACAGCCGTACAATCCGGCCTGAACCGTTCTGCC
>JBIIQU010000297.1:0-5084 GCA_044341905.1 Vulcanococcus sp.
GCACGCCTACATCTCTCGTTCACACCCCCTGTCCCTGTCCGCCTTCTGACAACGCCCAGAAGCGCAACCCCTTCCCCCCGTCATGTCCCTCAAACAGAGCTATCGGGAGAAGATCCAGCCCAAGCTGCTCAAGGATCTCAACCTCTCGAACATTCACGAAGTCCCCAAGGTGGTGAAAGTCACCGTCAACCGGGGCCTCGGTGAAGCCGCCCAGAACGCCAAGGCCCTGGAAGCCTCCATCGAAGAACTGGCCGTGATCACCGGCCAGAAGGTGTTGGTCACCCGTGCCAAAAAGGCCATTGCCGGCTTCAAGATCCGTCAGGGCATGCCGATCGGCGTTGCCGTCACCCTTCGTGGTGACCGGATGTACGCCTTCCTCGAGCGTCTGATCCATCTGGCCCTGCCCCGCATCCGCGACTTCCGCGGTGTGAGTGCCAAGAGCTTCGACGGCCGGGGGAACTACACCCTGGGGATTCGGGAACAGATCATCTTCCCCGAGATCTCCTTCGACAAGATCGACGCCATCCGGGGCATGGACATCACCATCGTGACCAGCGCCCGTAACGACGAAGAGGGCCGGGCCCTCCTCCGCGAGATGGGAATGCCGTTCCGCAGCAACTGAGCCCTCTTCGGACCCGACCATGGCTAATCACGACCCGATTTCCGACATGCTCACCCGCATTCGCAATGCGAGTGAGAAACGTCACCAGTCCACCAAGGTGCCTGCTTCCCGTATGGCTCGCAGCATCGCCAAGGTGCTGCAGCAGGAGGGCTTCATTGCCGAAATCACCGAAGAAGGTGAAGGCGTCGAGAAGCACCTCGTGCTCGAGCTGAAATACAGCGGCAAGCATCGCCAGCCCACGATCCGCACCGTGCAGCGCGTCAGCAAGCCCGGTCTGCGGATCTACAAGAACACCCGTCAGCTGCCCAAAGTGCTGGGCGGTCTGGGTGTTGCCATCATCTCCACTTCCAAGGGTGTGATGAGCGACCGTGACGCCCGCAAGCAGGGCGTCGGCGGTGAAGTGCTCTGCTACGTCTACTGATCAGGGAGGTTGATCCATGTCTCGTATTGGTAAAGCGCCGATTCCCGTTCCGGGCGGCGTCACCGTCAGCCTCAATGGTCTTGACGTCACGGTGAAGGGCCCCAAGGGGCAACTCAGCCGCACCCTCCCTGACGGTGTCACCATCGCCCAGGACGGCAACAGCCTTGTGGTGAGCCCCGCCAGCGACAACCGTCGCTCGCGCGAGCGCCACGGTCTGTGCCGCACCCTCGTGGCCAACATGGTGGAAGGCGTCAGCCAGGGTTTCACCCGCAAGCTTGAGATTGTCGGCGTGGGCTACCGCGCTGCTCTTCAGGGCACGAAGCTGGTGGTCTCTGCTGGCTACAGCCACCAGGTGGAGATGGTGCCCCCCGATGGCGTCACCTTCGCCGTCGATGGCAACACCACCGTGCTGGTGTCCGGTGCCGACAAGGAAGTTGTGGGCAACGAAGCTGCCAAGGTGCGTGCCATTCGTCCTCCCGAGCCCTACAAGGGCAAGGGCATCAAGTACGAGGGCGAACGCATCCTGCGCAAGGCCGGTAAGACCGGTAAGAAATGAGGTCTGCCTAAGCGTCGTTACCCTGTACTGCCATGTCCACCGTCTCCCGCAAGCAGCAGACCCAGAAGCGTCACCGCCGTCTGCGTCGCCATCTCTCTGGCACCGCCGCGCGTCCGCGCCTGGCTGTGTTCCGCTCCAACAATCACATCTACGCCCAGGTCATCGACGACGACGCGCAGAACACCCTGTGTTCCGCCTCGACACTCGATAAAGATCTGCGCACCAGCGTCACGGCCGGTGCCACCTGCGATGCCTCCGTGGCCGTGGGCGCACTGGTCGCCAAGCGTGCCCTCGCCAAGGGCATTCAACAGGTGGTCTTCGATCGCGGCGGCAACCTGTACCACGGCCGTGTCAAGGCCCTGGCTGACGCCGCCCGGGAAGCGGGCCTTCAGTTCTGATCCCTGCTCTCACCATGACCGAAACCAACGACCAAGTTCAATCCAGCGATATCCCGGCGGCGTCCGATGTCCCTGCAGCGGCCGAAGGCCAGCAGGAACGTCGTGGCGGCGGCGGCCGGGGTGATGGCAAGGGTGACCGCCGTGGCGGTGGCCGGGGCCGCGACAACCGTCGTGGTCAGGAGCGCGACTCCGAATGGCAGGAGCGCGTGGTTCAGATCCGCCGGGTCTCCAAGACCGTGAAGGGCGGTAAGAAGATGAGCTTCCGGGCCATCGTTGTTGTCGGCAACGAGAAGGGCCAGGTGGGCGTGGGGGTCGGCAAGGCCGGCGATGTGATCGGTGCCGTCCGCAAGGGCGTGGCCGATGGCAAGAAGCACCTCGTGAAGGTGCCCCTCACCCGCCATTCCTCGATTCCCACCATTGGCAATGGCCGTGACGGCGCCGCCAGCGTGCTGATCCGCCCCGCTGCCCCTGGTACCGGTGTGATCGCGGGCGGCTCCATCCGCACGGTGCTCGAGCTCGCCGGCATCAAGAACGTGTTGGCCAAGCGCCTCGGTTCGAAGACCCCCCTGAACAACGCTCGTGCCGCCATGGATGCCCTGGCCGGCCTGCGCACCCACAAGGAGACCGCCAAGGAGCGGGGCATCTCCCTTGAGCAGATCTACTCCTGAGGCCCGCCATGACGTCGCTCAATCTCCAGTCCCTCGCCCCCCAGAAGGGGGCCCGTCGTCGCAAGCTCCGTAAGGGTCGCGGCATTGCCGCTGGCCAGGGCGCCAGCTGCGGTTTCGGTATGCGCGGCCAGAAGTCCCGCTCGGGTCGTCCGACCCGGCCGGGCTTTGAGGGCGGCCAGATGCCCCTCTACCGCCGGGTGCCGAAGCTCAAGCACTTCACCCTGATCAATCCCAAGAACTACACGGTGATCAACGTCGCCAAGCTCGCCGACCTCAAGGCCGGCAGCACGGTGAACATCGACACCCTGGTCAAGGATGGTCTGGTCACCAGCCCCAAGCATCCCCTCAAGGTGCTCGGCAATGGTGATCTGAAGGTGAAGCTCACCGTTCAGGCCGCCGCCTTCACCGCCAGCGCCCGCGAGAAGATCGAGGCCGCTGGTGGCACCTGCGAAGAGATCTGACTGGACGGCTTGAAGCCTCCATTCCCCTTCACCCATTAGGGTCAGAGCCGTCTGTCAGCGCCATCAGGGCCTGCAGGCGGCTTTTTTAGTCCGGGTTCCTGCCCTCTCCATCGTTCGCCATGCTCGTCAGCCGGGGACGCAACCCCAGTGCCGGTGAAATCTTCAGCCAGCTGATCCAGGCCAAGGATCTGCGCAACCGGGTGTTGATCACCCTGGGCCTGCTGTTGTTGGTTCGCCTCGGCATCTACATCCCGGTGCCCGGTATCGACCGGGTGGCCTTCCAGGACTTCATCGCTCGCGGCGGTCAGCTGATCGGCTTCCTCGACATCTTCACGGGCGGTGGCATCTCCACCCTCGGGGTGTTCGGCCTGGGGATCCTGCCCTTCATCAATGCCTCGATCATCCTGCAGCTGCTCACCTCGGCCCTGCCCCCGCTCGAGGATCTGCAGAAGAACGAGGGCGAGGCCGGACGCCGCAAGATCGCGCAGTACACCCGCTATGTGGCCCTGGGCTGGGGCATCCTCCAGAGCGTGGTGTTCGCCCTGATCCTGCGTCCCTACGCCATCGCCGGCACTTCTGACCTGGTGTTCGTCATCCAGACGGCCGTGGCCCTGGTGACCGGATCGATGGTGGTGATGTGGATCAGTGAGGTGATCACTGAACGTGGTATCGGTCAGGGTGCGTCTCTGGTGATCTACCTGAACATCGTGGCCACCCTGCCCCGGGCTCTGGGCTCCACCATCGAGTTGGCCCAGAGTGGTGATCGCAGCACCGTGGGCGGGATCGTGGTGCTCGTGCTCGTGTTCCTGCTCACGATCGTTGGCATCGTGTGCGTGGAGGAGGGCAACCGCCGCATACCGATCGTGAGCGCCAAGCGCCAGGTGGGTGGTGCCAACCTGGCTGCCCGCCAGAGCTACCTGCCGCTCAAGCTCAATGCCGGTGGCGTGATGCCCATCATTTTTGCCTCGGCCGTGGTGTTCCTGCCTCTCACCATCGCGAACATGACCAAGTCCCCCTGGCTGATCCAGGTGGCGGGTTACCTCAGCCCCAACAGCAGCACCCCCTGGGTCTACGCCCTGCTGTTCTTTGGCTTGATCATTGGTTTCTCCTTCTTCTATGCCTCGCTCACGGTGAATCCGGTGGATATCGCCACCACCTTGAAGCGTTCCGGCGTTGCCATCCCCGGGGTTCGTCCCGGCTCCGCCACGGCGAACTATCTGGGCAGTGTCCAGAACCGGCTCACCCTGCTCGGGGCCCTGTTCCTCGGTGCTGTGGCGATCATCCCGTCGGCGGTGGAGTCGTCCACCCAGGTGAAAACCTTCCAAGGCCTTGGGGCCACGTCGCTGCTGATCCTTGTGGGTGTGGCCATCCAGACCGCTAAGCAACTGCAGACCGCTGTGATTTCCCAGCGCTACGAGGGCATGGTCCGGCAGTGATGCCGCCCTGCTCACCCCCAGTCTCCGCATTTTTCGTTTCCTTTTCTCCCCACGTCCCATCCCGCGTTTCTCGCCATGAAGCAGCGTCTCCTCTTCCTCGGTCCCCCAGGTGCCGGCAAGGGCACCCAGGCCCAGCGCCTGGCGGAGTCCAAGGGGCTGCTCCATCTCTCCACCGGTGATCTGTTGCGCGCCGAAGTGGCGGCCGGTTCCGAGTTGGGCCAGGAGGCGGAAGCGGTGATGGCCCGCGGTGAGCTGGTGAGCGATGCCCTGGTGCTGGCCATCGTGCGCAGTCGCCTGGTGGCCCACAGCGGCGGCTGGCTGTTGGATGGCTTCCCCCGCAACGTGGTGCAGGCCGATGCCCTGGCTCAGCTGCTCGAGGAGCTCGGCCAGCAAATCGAGTTGGTGGTGCTGATGGAGCTCGATGACGCCGCGCTGATCGAGCGTTTGCTCTCCCGCGGCCGGGCCGACGACAACGAGCAGGTGATCCGCCACCGCCTGGAGGTGTACCGCGAGCAGACCGCC
>JBIIQU010000100.1:0-5052 GCA_044341905.1 Vulcanococcus sp.
AGGCGTGCTGCCCCCCCGCTCCGCCGAAGCTGCACAGGGCGGCCTGGCGCACATCGTGCCCCTGCTGGATCGAGATGCGCCGGATCGCCTCGGCCATGCGCTCGATCGCAATGGCGATGGCGCCTTCCGCCACCAGCTCCGCGCTGGTGCCCATGGCCGCCGCCAGCTGGGCAAAGGGCTGACGCACCGCCTGCGGATCCAGGGGCTGATCGGCCTGCGGCCCAAACACCGCCGGGAAGTGCTGCGGTTGCAACCGGCCCAGCAGCAGGTTGGCGTCGGTGAGGGTGAGGGGGCCACTCCGCCGGTAACAGGCCGGGCCAGGATCGGCACCGGCGGAGGCGGGCCCCACCTGCAGGCGCTGGCCGTCGAACTGCAGCACCGAGCCCCCGCCAGCGGCCACGGTGTGGATCTGCAGCATGGGGGCCTGCAGGGTGAAACCCGCCAGCGGCCACTGCTCGCGGCGCTCCCAGTCGCCATCGCAGTAGCAAACATCCGTGGAGGTGCCTCCCATGTCGAACCCCACGATCACGGGATAGCCGGCGGCGGCACTGGTGCGCGCGGCCCCCACCAGCCCCCCGGCCGGGCCCGAGAGCATCGTGTCCTTGGCCTGCAGGCGATCGGGGCCGATCAGCCCCCCACTCGACTGCATGATCTGCAGGGGCACCTCGGCGCCGAGGGCGGTCTGCACCTGGTTCAGGTAGTGCCGCAGGGCCGGGCCCACATAGGCCTCCAGAACGGTGGTCTGGCCCCTGGGCACCAGGCGCGGCAGCGGACTCACCTGATGGGAGAGGCAGATCTGCTCAAAGCCGAAGGTGGCCAGCCATTCACCGAGCTGTCGCTCATGGCTCGGATAGCGGTAGCTGTGCAGCAGGGCCACGGCAACGCTGCTGAGACCATCGGCGCGGGCCTGGCGCAGTTGCTCGGCCAGGGTCCCATCGAGCTGCAGGGGCTCCAGTTCGGAGCCATCGGCGGCCAAGCGTCCGCCCACCTCCAGCACCCGCTGCTCCAGGGGGTCGGGTTTGTCGATGCGCAGGGCAAAGAGATCCGGGCGGTGCTGGTCGCCGATGCGCAGCAGATCGGCAAAGCCCCGGTTCAGCAGCAGCAAGGTGGGGGCGCCACGGCGCTCCAGCAGGGCATTGGTGGCCACGGTGGTGCCGAGGCGCACCTCCTCGATCCACTCCCCAGGCCCCAGCAGAGCCCGGATGGCCCGCACCGCAGGATCGCCCGGCCGATCGGGCTGCACAGAGAGCAGCTTGCGCACCACCAGCTCGCCCCGGGGGGAGCGGGCCACCAGATCGGTGAAGGTGCCGCCGCGATCGATCCAGAACCGCCAGCCGGCGCCGGCCATCAGCGGTAGTTCTCGAACTGCAGGGGCACCTCCACGTCCTGGGCCTTGAGCAACTGGATCGCCTGCTGCAGGTCGTCCTTGTTCTTGCCGGTGATGCGCAGGCTCTCGCCCTGGATCGCCACGGTCACCTTCTTGAGGTTGTCGCGCACGGTTTTGCTGAGGTCTTTGGCGAGTTCCTTGCTCAGGCCCTTGCGCAGCTTCACCAGCTGCTGCACGCGGTTGCCACCCACCGGTTCGGGGGTCTGGAAATCGAAGATCTTGAGCGAGAGGTTGCGCTTGGTGGCCTTCTGGCGCAACACGTCCTCCACGGCCTGCAGCGTCATGTCGCTGGCGGTGGTGATGGTGAGGCTGGTCTCGTCGAGGCTGATCTCGGTGGCGGAGTCCTTGAGGTCGTAGCGGGTGCCCACGTCGCGCCGCACCTGATCCACGGCATTCACCAGTTCCTGCCGATCGAAATCGGAAACCACGTCGAAGGAATAGGTGTCGGCCATGGGCGGCGGGGAACAGGCAGCTGGAGCCAGCCTAGAAAAGGACCCATCGCAGGCTTCAGACTGCTGCCCATTGCACTATTTGTGATGTCTCCTGCCTTCGCCTGGTCGCTGCTGCTGGCCGGCGCTGTGGTGATCGCCAGCGTGGTGCCCCTGGGGGCCGCCCGCTCCCAGGCGGACTTCAGCCTGGCCGACCTCTCCGCCCCGCGGGCGATGTTCGATCGCCTGCCGGCCTGGGGCAAGCGGGCCAGCTGGGCCCACCAGAACAGCTTCGAAGCCTTCAGCCTCCACGCCCCAGCGGCCCTGCTCTGCCTGGTGGCGGGGGTGGACGCCCCGGTGGCCATCGCCGCGGCCTGGCTGCACCCGCTGCTGCGGCTGGTCTACATCCCCTCCTATGTGGCCAATGTGCCGCCCCTGCGGGCCCTCTGCTGGGCCGCTGGCCTGCTCTGCACCGGCCTGCTCTACGTGGAGGGGCTGAAGGCGATCCTCAGCCAGGCCTGAGCCGCCTCCGGCGTCAGTCGAAGAACATCAGGCTCACCACCTTGCCCATGTCCTCGGCGGCACGGCAGCTGGCCAGCAGGGTTTCGCTGTCGTGGAAGGCGTAACAGATCAGCTGGTCGCAGCGGCTGATGATCTCCTGGTTGCAGAGGCTGCTGGCCATGGGCAGGGGCAGCTCATCGTGCTCGGGCTTCTCCACCAGGTGCAGCACCCGCTCCAACTGGTCGCGGGATTCGGTGGGCTGGCGATCCAGGCTCTGGGGCAGCAGCACCGTGAGGCGCGAGGGATCCACATCGAGCACGCTGCGGATCACGGCAGCATTCACCCCCTGGGCGCCGGAGGTGATCAAGTTGTGGCCCTCCTGGGCCAGGGAGCGGGCCACCAGCTCCACCAGGTGCACAGACACCACAGGCACGTGGCGACTGCCCAGAATCGCAATCCGCCGCTTGCTTCGGTCCTGGAGCATCGCCAGCTCCTGGGCCAGCGTGTCAATCCGATCGAGGGCCGGTAGATCTAGGGACCGGGTCAACGCAATCCCGCAGCCGATTTCCTGAAATTAGCAGTGTTCACGCGGGAACCGGCAGCTGCAGCTGGGTGTAAAGACGCTCAAAATCGCAGTGCTCCTCCACAAGCCGGAAGGCATAGGTGGCCTTCACCGATTCGTGCAGCCGCACATGGCCGAAGGTGCGCTCGATCACTTCAACGGTGGTCAGGGTGTCGTGCTCCACCTTGAGCAGGGGCACATCCAGTTCCTCAGCGCGGGAGATCAGCTGGGGCAGCGGCTCGCCTGCCCCCGTGAGGATCAGGCACTGGGTGGAGGCCTCCAGGGCCGCCAGCTGGATGTCGGTGCGATCGGCGCCAGTCACCACCGCCATGTTGCGGCGGCGGCGGAAAAACTCCATGGCGGAGTTCACGTTCATGGCGCCGATGGAGAGGGTTTCCACCAGCAGATCCAGCCGTTCGCGGCAACAGAGCACGCGGGCATCGAGGCGGCGGGCCAGCTCCTCCACGGTCACGCTGCGCAACAGCGGACTGCGGGGCATCACCCCCAGCACCGGCAGACCCAGGCGCTCCAGGGCCGGCACCACGTCCTGCCGCAGCTGGGGCAACGCCTCGGGGGGAACGCCATTGAGCACTACACCGGCCAGCAGGGCACCGAGCTGATCGCGGGCCTGGAGCAGGGCATCAGCACTGCTGCAATCGGTCCAGGGATGCACCAGCACCACGGGAGCCTGCAGGTCCCGGGCCAGCTGGGGCAGGCTGAGGCCATAGAGCAAGCCCTCGCTGATGCTGCCGGCCGCTTCGAGCAGGGTCACGCCCGGCCCAGCCGCCTGAAGTTGCTGCTGCAGGGCCTGAAAACCGGAGCCGGCCGCCAACTGGCCCTGCAGCAGCCGCTGGCGCGATTCCTCGGGCTGCAGCAAATGCACCGAAGGGATGAGTTGCTCCGGGGCCAAGCCCAGGATCTGGCCCACGAAGCGCACGTCGTCGTCGATCAGGGGGCCATCGGCCGGCTCGGCGGTGGTGGCCAGGGGCTTGCCGAAGCGCACCACCACGCCCCGCTGCAGCAGCTGCCGTGCCAGGCCGAGCACCACGGCGGACTTGCCGCTGAAGGCCTCACAGGAGCCCACCAACAGGGCCGTGCCGGTTGGGGCTGAGCTGGCTGGGCCCATGCGCAGGGTGCTGGTGAGGCCGAATCTAGGCCGGAGCTGCTGGGGGAGTCGCCCCCAGCAGCAACCACTGCCAGAAGCTGGCCGGTAGATCGGCGGGATGGCCGTCTGAACCGGCCTCGGAACCACCCTGGGCCAGCCACTCCATCAGCCACTGCACCAGGTGGTGGGTGGGCAGATCGAAGCCGTAGTGCACCTCCGGCGTGGCCGGGAAGCGCAGCGTGCAAGGGCTCAACTCCAGCGGTGACCGGGCGGCCTGCCAGGTGAGCTGGAAGCGATGACCGCCCTCAGGCCGCAAACGGCGAAACCCCTCCAACGTGCCGCCGGCCAGGAGCTGCAGCGCCTGCTCGAGTTGCTCAGCCCGATTGGCCCCATCGCAATAGGGCGCGAACAGGGCCACCAGGGCCGCGGACATTCAGCTCTGCCGTGCTCCCCCGAGAATGACGCAAGCTGGCGCCACTGCCATCCCGCCATGCCCCAGACAGCCGGAGCCCTGCAGGGCCGCACCGTGGCCGTGACCGGGGCGAGCGGCAGCCTGGGCCAGGCCCTGCTGCGGCAACTGCACCAGCAGGGGGCCCAGCTGGTGGCGCTCAGCAGCGGCCAGAAGCCTGTGCTGGCCACCGGGGTGGACGGCCAACCAATCCCCCTGCAGCAGCTGAGCTGGCGCTGCGGCGAGGAGCAGGCCCTGGCCACGGCCCTCGAGGCGGTGGACGTGCTGGTGATCAACCATGGCCTCAACGTGCACAGCAACCGCAGCCCCGAGGCGGTGCTGCAATCGCTGGAGGTGAATGCTCTCAGCAGCTGGCGCCTGCTGGAGCTGTTCGCCGCGTTGCCAAGCCCCCCTGGCCGGTGCCGCGAGATCTGGGTGAACACCTCCGAGGCGGAGATCCAGGCGGCCGTGAGCCCCCTGTATGAGATCAGCAAACGGCTCCAGGGGCAGCTGCTGAGCCTGCGCAGCCTCGATCTGGCCAGCCCGCAGCTGCGCAT
Organism: Vulcanococcus sp.; assembly: GCA_044341905.1. Classification (GTDB taxonomy): domain Bacteria; phylum Cyanobacteriota; class Cyanobacteriia; order PCC-6307; family Cyanobiaceae; genus Vulcanococcus. The sequence goes on from JBIIQU010000100.1 coordinate 4,989, forward strand.
CCGGCGGCTGGTACTCGGACCCTTCCGCTCAGCCCTCAATCCCATCGGGCTGATGAGCACCAAC
>JBIIQU010000101.1:0-5024 GCA_044341905.1 Vulcanococcus sp.
GCGGGTGGCCGCAGCCGGATCCTGGGCCTCGGTGATGGCCCGCACCACCGCCACCCGCTGAGCCCCGGTGGCCTGTACGGCCCCCAGGTTGGCTGCCTCGATGCCACCGATGGCAAAGAAGGGAATCGGGCTGTGCGCCACCGCCTGCTCCACGTAGGCCAGCCCCACAGGGTCCCGGCCGGGTTTGGTGGGTGTGGCATTCACCGGGCCCACGCCCACGTAGTCGCAGCCATCGCCGATCGCCTGCTGCAACTGGCTCAGGGCATGGGTGCTGCGGCCGATCAAACGGTCAGGCCCCAGCAGGCGCCGAGCGATGGCGGGCGGCAGATCGCCCTGGCCCAGGTGAACGCCATCGGCGTCCACCGCCAGGGCGAGATCAATCCGATCGTTCACGAGAAACAGGGCCCCATGGCGGGCGCAGAGCTGGCGCAGAGCCCGGGCCTGCTGCAGGCGCACGGCATCAGTGATGGGAGCACCATCGGCCATGCAGCTGCCCTCCTTGGCGCGGTACTGCACCAGCCGCAGCCCGGCTTCCAGGGCTGCGGCTACCACGTTCTCCAGCTGGGGCGACGGACTGGTGACCAGATAGAGGCGGCACTGCTGCAACAGCTGCCGGCGCCAACCACCGCCGGCGGCGGCCCGCAACAGGTCCACCTCGAGGTCGTAGAGGGCGTAGCGGATCGCCGCCGCCTCGCCCGCCAGCGGGGCATCGAGGCCCCGGCCAAATTCCTCCAGCACCCGCAGGGCCTCCTGCACCCGGCCGCAATTGGCTGCCACCACCTGGGCTGCGCCACTGCGCTCGGCCTGGGCGGGATGGGCCATGCCGGCGGCGGCGTCAGTGGCAGTGTGTCGCGCCTGCTTGTAGGCCTCGCGATGGAGCAGCCCCAGGCGCTGGCGAAGGTCCTTGGTGCGGGCCACCAGATCGGAGCGATCCAGACCAAACCGGCACCAGTCCTCAATCACCCGCAGCCCCTCCCGGGCACGGTCGAGGTTGGCGTCGAGCAGACGCTGCACCGCCTGCAGGTCCTCGGCGGGCAACGCGGTGGTGGGCGGGATGGTCATGTGCTGCGTAGGGTGAGGCCGCAGATCAGGGGCCAATGAGGATGGAGCAGGGCGGAGCGGACAGCCCGATGCTGGTGCTGATTTCAGGGATTCTGCTGCTGGGCGGCATCGCCGCCTTCATCAGCTGGGGCCTCACCAACGCCTATCCCGCAGGCTGAGGCCAACAGCCCCTCCGCCTGGGCCGCATCGGCGGCAATCTGGCCACACATGGCCTCCAGGTTGGGGAATTTTTGCTGCCGGCGCAGCAGGGCCACCGGCTCCACCAGCAGCTGGGCCCCCTCCAGCTCCAGCTGTTGACCCAGCAGATGCACCTCCACGGCCGAGGGGGCCGTGGGGTCCACGGTGGGCTGGGGCCCCAGGTTCATCACAGCCGCCAAAGGCGCCCCGCCATTCACCCGGGCCCAGGCGGCATACACGCCCTCGAGCGGCAGAATCTTGCGGCCATCCACCTGCAGGTTGGCTGTGGGCCAGCCCAACTCGCGGCCCAGCCCACGGCCACGCACCACGCGCCCGCCAAAACGGTAGGGGCGATCCAGCAAGCGGGCGGCTTCCGCCAGGTTGCCGGCGGCGAGCGCCCGGCGAATGCGGCTGCTGCTCACCCGCTCCTCGCCGTCCCAGAGCATCGGCAGCACCACCACCTCCAGGCCATGGCGCGCACCGATGGACGCCAGGGCGGCGGTGTCGCCACTCCGGCCGGCGCCAAATCGGAAGTTCTCCCCCACGGCCACCAGCCGGGCTTGCAACTGCTGCACCAGCACCTGCTCCACAAAGGCCTCAGGACTGAGGGTGGCCAGCTGGGGGGTGAAGGGCACCAGCACCAGCTGCTGAATGCCGAGGGGCTCCAGCAGATGCAGCTTCTCGCCAGGCAGATCGAGGCGCAGGCGGGTATCGCCGAACAGCACCTCGCGGGGATGGGGCCAGAAGCTCACCACCGTGGGCACCAGGCCGGCAGCGGCGGCGGGGCCAGCGATGGCGGCAATCACCCGACGGTGGCCCTGGTGCAGACCATCAAAACTGCCCAGGGCAATCGCCGTGGGGCGCTGGGCCTCTTCAGGGCTGCGCAGAGCAATCGCGGAGCGCAGGGGGATCACAGAAGGGAACTCTCCGAAAACCTGCCGTGGCCCTCGCCTTTGGCATCCTCCCATGGCAGGTTTGGGCGACGCTCCGCGCCACCCCCGCCGCCTGCCCCATGGCCGACCGCCTCGACCTGCAGCTGATCTCTGCCGCCCTGCGGCGGGTGGGCTGGATTCGCCTCTGGGCCCAGGTGGTGCTGGCGGTGGTGGTGATGGGGGTGCTGCTGTTCAACAACATCGGCGGCCAGATCGCCGCCCGGGCCGATAAGGCCCTGGGGCTGGGCCCAGGGCTCTCCCTCACCACCCTGGCCTTCTTCGTGCTGCTGTGGTCGATCTGGCAGAGCGGCCTGCTGGTGCGCTGCGGCCGGGCTTTGGCCAGCCCCGTGCGCCCCAGCAAGGGGGAAACGGCACGGCTGATCAAGCGCAGCATCCTGGCCGACCTCGTGGGCATCACCTTCGCGGTGGTGGGGTATCAGTCGCTGGCGGGCAGCTTGTTTCTGCAGGCCTCGATGCAGGCGGGCTTCGCCTTCGGTGGTGCCATGACCACCCCCGGCGGCCGCATCACCAACTACCCGATCACCTCGCTCGAGATGCTCTCGGTGCTGAGCAACACCCAGGTGGTATTCGCCCACCTGATCGGCCTGTGGATCAGCCTGTGGCTGCTGCAACGGGTGTACCGCTCGGCCTGAGTTACTCCAGAGGGGGCAGATCCGAGGGGTTGCCGCGCCAGAACAATTCCGGCTGCAGCGGGGTGAGCGCCACACCGCCGCCATTCACGTGGGCCACATCCGTGGGCCAGGCCTCGGGCCCCGCCACCGCCGCCTCGAGATCGTTCACCACTTCGCCGGCAAGCCAGTAATAGGTGCGGCCGCGGGGATCCACCCGCTGGTCGAACTGATCGGTGTAGCGGCGCACCGCCTTGCGGCACCAGCGCACAGGGCCGAGCTGATCAGCCGGCAAGGGCGGCACATTGAGGTTGAGCAGCATCCCCTCGGGCCAGCCTCGCTGCAGCAGGCGCTCGGCCACATCCAGGGCCAGGGTGGCAGCCGGCTGGAAGTGCCGCCACTGGAAATCGGCACTGCTCACCGCCAGGGCATGCAGACCCTCGATCGTGCCCTCCATGGCGGCACTCACCGTGCCGGAATAGAGCACATCGGTGCCGAGGTTGGGGCCGTGGTTGATGCCCGAGAGCACCAGGTCGGGCCATTCATCCAGCAGGGCGAACAGGGCCAGCTTCACGCAATCACTGGGGGTGCCGCTGCAAGCCCAGGCCTTCACGCCATCGGCAAACAGTTCATCGGCGCGCTCGGCCCTGAGGGGGGTCTGGAGGGTGAGGCCATGCCCCGTGGCGGAGCGCTCCTGATCCGGACACACCACGGTCACCTGATGGCCGCGCCGTGCCGCCTCCGCCGCCAAGGTGCGAATGCCATCGGCGAACACGCCGTCGTCGTTGCTGATCAGGATCCGCAAGGCTTGGGCTCAGCTGATTCGACGCTACGAGGCTGCTGCCTACAGTCGAGGGTCGCCGTAGCCCAGCCGTGAGCGCCACCGTCAGCCTGCAGCAGCTCACCGACCAGCTCGAGCAGCTGGAAGCGCAGGCCGCCGCAGCCATCGCCGCCGCCGCCACCGCCGCCGACCTGGAAGACCTGCGGGTGGGCCTGCTGGGCAAGAAGGGCAAGCTCTCGGGCGTGCTTGGGGCCATGGGCAAACTTCCGGGGGATGAGCGCCCCCTGGTGGGCCAACGGGCCAATGTGCTCAAGGAACAGGTGCAGGGCCTGCTGAGCGAGCGGCTGCAGGCGGTGAAATCGGCGGCCATGGCCGAGCGCATCGCCGCCGAAACCCTCGACGTGACCATGCCGGCCAGCTTCACGCCTGCGGGGCATCGCCACCCGCTGATCAGCACGATCGAGGAAATCGTGGACATCTTTGCGGGCCTGGGCTACCGGGTGGAAGAGGGCCCCGAGATCGAGACCGACTACTACAACTTCACCGCCCTCAACATCCCGCCCCACCACCCGGCGCGGGACATGCAGGACACCTTTTATCTGTCTGAGAGCGAACTGCTGCGCACCCACACCTCGCCGGTGCAGATCCGCCATCTGGAGAACAACCCCCCACCGGTGCGGATCGTGGCCCCCGGCCGGGTGTACCGCCGCGATGCCGTGGATGCCACCCACTCGCCGGTGTTTCACCAGGTGGAGGTGCTGGCCATCGATGAGGGGCTTGATTTCAGCCACCTGCGCGGCACCGTGACCGCCTTCCTGCAGCAGTTTTTCGGAGATCTGCCGGTGCGCTTCCGCGCCAGCTACTTCCCCTTCACCGAGCCCTCGGCCGAGGTGGACGTGCAATGGCGCGGCCGCTGGCTGGAGGTGATGGGCTGCGGCATGGTGGATCCGGCCGTCCTGGAAGGGCTGGGCATCGATCCCAACCGCTACAGCGGCTTCGCCGCCGGCCTGGGGGTGGAACGCTTCTGCATGGTGCGCCACGGCATCGACGACATCCGCCGGCTGTTCACCAGCGATCTGCGCTTCCTCGAGCAGTTCTGAGCGCCACTCCCACCGCCATGTGAAGCAATGGCCGGCGCTGAGCGCTGGTCCCCATAAACTCCTGCTGACCCCCGCCCACGATCGGTGCCCTGCGTCGGACTGATCGTGAATGACGGCAAGGACCTCGCCCTGGCGACGGCCGATGCCATTGAGGCCCGCTTTCGCGAGGCCGGCTACGAGGTGCGACGGGCCAGCAGCTCCGGCGGCATGGTGGGTTTCGCCAACCCGGACCAGCACCTGCGCACCCTGGGCCACACCGCCTGCGTGCCGGCAAATTTCAAGCGCAGCATGAAGCTGGCGGTGGTGCTCGGTGGCGACGGCACCGTGCTCTCCGCAGCCCGGC
>JBIIQU010000102.1:0-4998 GCA_044341905.1 Vulcanococcus sp.
CTCCGGGGCACCGATCGCGATCCTCGGCGCCGGCACCGGACTCGGCGTGGCGATGGGCATCCCCGGTCCGCGGGGCCTGATGGCCATGGCCAGCGAAGCCGCCCACGGCGAGTTCGCCGCCCGCACAGACGCGGAATGGCAGCTGAAGCAATGGCTGCTGGAAGATCAGGGGCTGGAGCGGGTGTCCATTGAGCGGGTGGTGAGCGGCCCGGGCCTGGGGCAGGTGTTCCGCTGGTGCCTGAGCCAACACACCAGCTCCACCTCGCACCAGCTGCATCAGCCGAGCCAGCGGTGGGGCTCCAGCGACGCCGCCGCTCCGGATCGGCCCGATCTTCCGGCCCTGGTGGCCTCGGCAGCCCAGGCGGGGGATCCACTGGCCCAGCAAGCCCTCAGCATCTGGCTAGGCGCCTACGGCAGCGTTGCCGGCGATCTGGTGCTGCAATCCCTCTGCCTGGGAGGGCTGTGGATCGGAGGCGGCACCGCCGGCAAACTGCTGAACCAGCTCGCTTCAGACGCGTTCCTGGGGCCCTTTGGCCGCAAAGGCCGCCTCAGCGCAGTGGTGGGCCAGGTGCCGGTGAAGGCCCTCACCGATGCGGGCGCCGGTTTGTTCAGTGCGGCCTGCCGGGCCCGGATGCTGCTGGAGGTGTAACCAGCAGGTGGGACACTGAGCCCCAGCAGAACGGATCGCATGGTGCGCCCCCGCATCGGACAGGGGGTTGTGGTGGACGTACCGGCCACTACAGCCAATCTCGGCCCAGGTTTTGATTGCCTGGGAGCAGCCCTGGATCTGAACAATCACTTCGAGATGCGCTGCATCGAGGGCGATGGCGAGCGGTTCGAGCTGGTCATCGAGGGCAGTGAGGGCTCCCATCTCCGCGGCGGCCCGGACAACCTGGTGTACCGCGCCGCTCAGCGGGTGTGGAAGGAGGCTGGCGAGCAGCCGATTGCCGTAGAGGCGCGGGTGCGGCTGGCCGTGCCACCGGCCCGGGGCCTGGGCAGCAGTGCCACCGCCATCGTGGCCGGGCTGATGGGCGCCAACGCCCTGATCGGCGAACCCCTCAGCCGCGAAAAGCTGCTGGAGCTGGCGATCGACATCGAGGGCCATCCCGACAACGTGGTGCCCTCGCTGCTGGGGGGGCTCTGCATGACCGCCAAGGCAGCCTCCCACCGCTGGCGGGTGGTGCGCTGCGAGTGGTCACCGGAGGTGATGGCGGTGGTGGCCATCCCGTCCATTCGCCTCTCCACCAGTGAGGCCCGGCGGGTGATGCCGAAGGTGATCTCGATCCCCGATGCCGTGACCAACCTCGGCTCCCTCACTTTGCTGTTGCAGGGATTGCGTACGGGCAACGGCGATCTGATCGCCGATGGCATGCACGACCGCATCCATGAGCCCTACCGCTGGGGCCTGATCCAGGGCGGCCGGCAGGTGCGCGAGGCGGCCATTCAGGCCGGGGCCTGGGGCTGTGTGATCAGTGGCGCTGGCCCGAGCATCCTGGCCCTCTCTAATAAGGACAACGCTGGTGCCGTGAGTCGCGCCATGGTGAGGGCCTGGGAGGCCGAAGGCGTAGCGTCGAGAGCTGAGGTGCTGCAACTCCAGCAGGCCGGCAGCCGCTGGCGCCACCTCTGAACCCACCCCCTAGTCCAGCCTCCCTGAGTACAAATACCCAGGCCGATGGGCTAGCGTCAGGTCAACGAGACACAGACAGCCGCGTTGCTGCAAAGCCCAGACGCTGACTGTTGACGGCCCACTTCCAGTAACCCAAGCCAAGGCTGAGATGGACGCCAATCTGCCCCTGACGGCCGCGTCCACCCTCTCCGACTCCTTTCCCTGGCTGAGCCTCATCACCCTGCTGCCAGCGGTGGCCGCTCCGCTGTTGATGCTGCTGCCCGGCGACGGCACCGATCCCAAGCTGCCCCGCACCGCCGCCCTGGCGGTGCTGCTGGCTGATCTGGGGCTGATGCTCTACGTGTTCAGCCAGCACTACGACGGTTCCGTTGCCGGCCTGCAACTGGTGGAGCGGTTCGCCTGGGTGCCATCCCTTGGCCTGGAGTGGTCGCTGGCGGCCGATGGCCTCTCAGCCCCCCTGGTGGTGCTCTCCGGCCTGGTGACCCTGCTCTCGGTGGCGGCCAGCTGGAACATCCAGAAGAAGAGTCGGCTCTACTTCGCTCTGCTTCTGGTGCAGGCGTCGGCCCAGGCCATGGTGTTCCTCTCCCAGGACTTCCTGCTCTTCTTCCTGGCCTGGGAACTGGAACTGGTGCCGGTGTATTTGCTGATCGCCATCTGGGGCGGCCACCAGCGCCAGTACGCCGCCACCAAGTTCATCCTCTACACCGCCACCGCCTCGCTGCTGATCCTGCTGAGCGGCCTGGCCCTGGCCCTCAACGGGCCCTTCACCCTCAACCTCAGTGAGCTGGCCGCCCGCAGCCCCGGCGGCACCTTCGGCCTGCTCTGCTATCTGGGCTTCCTGGTGGGCTTCGGCGTGAAACTGCCGATGTTCCCCCTGCACACCTGGCTGCCCGATGCCCACGGCGAAGCCAATGCACCCGTGTCGATGCTGCTGGCCGGGGTGCTGCTCAAGATGGGGGGCTATGCCCTGCTGCGCTTCAACGTGCAGATGCTGCCGGAGGCCCACCTGCAGCTGGCTCCAGCCCTGATCGTGCTGGGCATTGTGAACATCGTGTACGGCGCCCTCAATGCCTTCGCCCAGGACAACGTGAAGCGCAGGATCGCCTGCAGTTCAGTGAGCCACATGGGCTTTGTGCTGCTGGGCATCGGCGCCGTGGACAGCCTCGGCATGAGTGGGGCGATGCTGCAGATGATCAGCCACGGCCTGATCGCCGCCGCGATGTTCTTCGTGACGGGGGTGTTCTACGAGCGCACCAAAACCCTCTCGATTCCCAACATGGGTGGCCTAGCCAAGGCCCTGCCCATCACCTTCGCCTTCTTCGTAGCCAGCTCCCTGGCCTCGCTGGCCCTGCCGGGGATGAGCGGTTTCGTGAGCGAAATCACCGTGTTCCTGGGGGTCACCAGCAATGACGGCTTCACCGTGGGCTTCCGGGTGATCACGGTGGTGCTGGCCGCCATCGGTGTGGTGCTCACCCCGATCTATCTGCTCAGCCTTTGCCGCCGTGTGTTCTTCGGCCCCCGCATCCCCGCCCTGGCGGTGGTAGGCGACATGAAACCCCGCGAACTGGTGATTGGCCTAAGCCTGTTGGTGCCCACCCTGGTGATCGGCTTCTGGCCACGGGTGGCGATCGATCTCTACGAAGCCACCACCACCGCCCTGGCCACCAACCTGGCCAGCCACACCGTGGTGGCGATCGGTCGGCTTCCCGCCCTGGGCTGAACGGCGCCAGGTCACGAATCTCCGCTGAAATGGGGGATCCCCGATGGCCGCCCCAGCGGCTCGATCCCCCGATGTCCGGCGCCAGCAGCACAGCCAGCCCGATCCCTGTTCCAGCCATCCTGCTGGGGGAAGGCCTGCCCCCCTTCGAGGCCATCACAGCCGAACAGGTTCGGGCCCACATCCCCGCGTTGATGGAACAACTGCAGGCGGAGCTGTCTGCCCTGGAACAGCAGCTGGAGCTGGCCCTGAGCGATGGCGCCGCGCTGCAGTGGCACCAGGTGATGGACCCGCTGCAGCGCATGGGCGAGCGCCTGCGCTGGAGCTGGGGCGTGGTGAGCCACCTCAATGGCGTGTGCAATAGCCCCGAGCTGCGCGAAGCCCACGCCAGCCAGCAGGCGGCGGTGGTGCAATTCGGCAACCGGGCTGGCCAGAGCCAGATGATCTACCGAGCGCTGCAGCAACTGCAAGGGCAGGCCAATGGCCTCGATGCAACACAAGAGCGGATCCTGGCCGCCGAGCTGCGCGACATGCAACTGCGCGGGGTTGGCCTCAGCGGTGAGGCCCAGGAGGCGTTCAACGCTGCCAGCCAGGAGCTGGCGGAGCTCTCCACCCGCTTCGGTAACCAGGTGCTGGATGCCACCAACGGCTGGACCCTCAGCCTCACCAATCCACATGACGTGGACGGGCTACCCAGCAGCCTGCTGGACCAGCTGGCCCAGGCCTCCCGCGCGGCTGGGGCAGAGGCCAGCACGGCGGAATCGGGGCCCTGGCTGCTGGGCCTGGACATGCCCCGCTACGCCCCATTCATGAAATACAGCCGCCGCCGCGACCTGCGCGAGCAGTTGTACAAAGCCCATGTGGGCCGCGCGTCCGGCCAGGGCGAAGGCAGCGCCGCCGACCTCAACAACTGGCCGCTGATCGAGCAGATCCTCACCCTGCGGGGCCAGCAGGCCCAGCGCCTGGGCTATGCCAACTGGGCCGAGGTGAGCCTCGCCGCCAAAATGGCCGATTCCGAAGCGGCGGTGGAGCAGCTGCTGGAGGAGCTGCGGCTGGCCGCCCATCCCGTGGCCATGCAGGAACTGGAATCCCTGCGGGCCTGCGCCGCTCGCCACGGCGCACCGGAGGCGGCGGACCTCAGGCCCTGGGATGTGTCCTACTGGGCTGAAGTGCTGCGCCAGGAGAGCTTCGAGCTCGATAGCGAGGCCCTGCGCCCCTATTTCCCCCTACCGCGGGTGCTGGAGGGCCTGTTCAGCCTCTGCGGCCGGCTGTTCGACATTCGCATCGAGGCGGCCGATGGGGAAGCCCCGGTTTGGCATCCGGATGTGCGCTTCTTCCGGGTGCTGGAAGGGGCTGGCGCGGGCGCGCGGGCCGGCGAGGCCATTGCCGCCTTCTACCTCGATCCCTACAGCCGCCCAGGCAGCAAGCGCGGCGGTGCCTGGATGGATGAGTGTCTGGTGCGGTCGGTGCAAGCCGACGGCACCCCGGTGCTGCCGGTGGCCTACCTGATCTGCAACCAGAGCTCACCGGTGGGCGACACCCCGAGCCTGATGACCTTCGAAGAGGTGGAAACCCTCTTCCACGAGTTCGGCCATGGCCTCCAGCACATGCTCACCACGGTGGAGCGGCCCCAGGTGGCCGGCATCAACGGCGT
>JBIIQU010000103.1:0-4993 GCA_044341905.1 Vulcanococcus sp.
TTCGTGGCGCTGCGCGAGCAGCACGGCCTGGCCTACGACGTGGGCGTGCATCACCCGGCCCGCCTGGGGGACGCCCCCTTTGTGTTCCACCTCTCCAGTTCCAGCGAACGGGCCGAAGAAGCCACGCGCGAACTCCTGAATGAGTGGCAGCGGTTGCTGGAGGTGCCGATCAGCGCTGCGGAACTGGAGCTGGCCCTGGCCAAGTTCAGTGGCCAGGAAGCCCTGGGCCGCCAGACCTGCAGCCAGGTGGCCGACCGCCATGCCCTGGTGCTCGGCCACGGCCTGGGCTTTGATTTCGCCGACCGCTGCCTGGAGCAAGCCCAAGCCCTCAGCCCGGCAGATCTGCATGCCGCCGCCCGGACCCTGCTGGCCAGGCCCTGCCTGAGCCTCTGCGGCCCTGCTGCGGCCATCGCGGCGGCCGAACGGGTGTGGCAGAACCACCCGTTGGCGCGTTGAGCTCAGCTCTCCGGGTTCACGGGCTCGAGTTGTCCTGACTCCAACAGAAAGGTGCCTCGGCGGAAGCGCACGGCAAGGAGGCCCCCCGCCCGCAAGCCCACCACCTGGCCCAGCTCCGTGGTGTCCACGAGATCGGGCGGCCGCAGCATGGGCATGGGATCAGCCGTTTTCAGATACGACGGGGCCTGGACCAGCCGGACGGCCACGCCGATGGTCAGCACCTGGGCAACGGGCTCCGGCGAAGCTTCAGGGTTCGGCATGGGTTGGGTGCTGACAACGGGGTTGCACAGGGCCCACTCTCCTGCAGGATGGGCGCAACCTCCGGCCCATCGTGCGCGCGCTAGCCAACTGGAGCGGTGCCATTGCAGGCCTGCTGCTGATCGTTACCGGTGGCCTGGTCCAGGCGGCCTGGCCTGGCTTAGCAGCAACCGGCCTGCAGCTGATCCCCTTGCCCATCACCCTGCAGGTGCCGGCCCTGTTGCTCACGGCTCTGGTGTGTGGGCCGAGGGCGGCGATGCTGGCGGGTGTGGCCTACATCAGCCTGGGCCTGTTTCAACTGCCGGTGTTCCACTCCGGTGGTGGCCTGGCCTACCTGTTGGATCCAGGCTTTGGCTACCTGGCCGGGTTTCTGCCGGCCGCCTGGCTGACCGGCCGCCTCGGCAAGCAACAGGGCATGGACAACCTGCTCAGCCTGGCCGGGGCAGCGATCATCGGCCTTGCGGTGCTGCAGCTCTGTGGCATTGCCAACCTGCTGCTGGGGGCCCTGGCGGGCCGCTGGGGCAGTGGCCTGCCGCAATTGCTGCTGAGCTACAGCCTTGGGCCGATCATTCCCCAGCTGCTCCTGTGCTGCGCCGTGGCCGTGTTGGCCCTGCCCCTGCGGCGCCTGCTGCTGGTGGAGTCGTGATGGCGCGGCTCCTGGGGGCCGCGGGCCGTGGCCGCCTGGCCGCCTTCACCACGGCCGCGGCAGTGGTGCTCGTTGATCAACTCAGCAAAGCCTGGGCCCTGGAGCACCTCTCCGGCCGTGGCTGGGCACCTCTGCTGCCAGGGCTGGTGCGCATGCAGTTGGTGTTCAACAGCGGCGCTGCCTTCAGCATGCTGCGGGGGAGCACCACCCTGCTGGCACTGGTGAGTGTGCTGGTGGCGCTGGGCCTCGGGGTGTGGATCCAGACCAGCCCTCCACTGCGGCGCTGGCAGTGGCTAGGAACCGGCCTGTTGCTCGGTGGGGCCATCGGCAACGGCATCGATCGCTGGCGCCTGGGCACCGTGGTGGACTTCCTGGAATTCGTGCCCTTCTCCTTCCCGATCTTCAACGGGGCAGATGTGGCCATCAACCTGGCGGTGGCCTGCCTCGCCATCGACCTGCTGAGGCGCCATGGCCAGCCGCTTCGCTGACGGCCTGCGCCGCCTGTTGACGCCTGGGGAAGCCTGGCTGGAACTGCAGCAGCCTGGCCTGGCCAGTCAGCCCATTCCCCTCCTACCAGGTGCTTACCGCATCGGCCGGGATCCGACATGTGAGCTGGCACTGCCCCACAGCGCCGTGAGCAAGCAGCACGCCGTGCTCGAGTTGCAGGGACGCCACTGGTTGCTGCGGGACAGGGGCTCCACCAACGGGCTGTGGTGGCGCGGACGGCAGGTGAGCGAGCTGTTGCTGGCCGACGGCGATCGGGTGGGGTTTGGACCGGGCACCGGGTCGGAGTTGCCCTGGTTGGTGTTTCACCAACCAGGGCGTCGGCAGCTCACGACCTTGACCAGAGCTGGGGCCTTTGGGCTGGCCGCGGTGGCGGCCAGCGGCCTTCTCACCCTCGGCCTGTCCTTGCTGCAAGGTCCGCTGCGGGGCAACCTGGCCAGCGTGCGTGGCCCCCTGGCCCTCTACGACGGCAACAACAAGCCGTTGGATGCCGCCGAGTCGAGCCAGCACCGTGAACACAAAGCTCTGAGCAGCTATCCAGCCGTGCTGCTGGATGCCCTGCTCGCCAGCGAGGACAGCCGCTTCTGGTGGCATCCCGGCGTGGATCCCATCGGCACAGGGCGTGCCCTAGCCACAAACCTGCTGGGGGGCCGGGTGCTGGAGGGCGGTAGCACCCTCACCCAGCAGCTGGCCCGAAGCCTCTATCCCGAGGAGGTGGGGCAGGGAGAAACTTTGCTGCGGAAGTGGCGCGAGCTCCTGGTGGCCCTGCAGCTGGAGGCCCGGTTCAGCAAGCATGACCTGCTGCTCAACTACCTCAACCGGGTGTACCTGGGGGTGGGCTGGGGCTTTGAGGATGCCGCCCGCAGCTATTTCGGCAAGCCGGCCTCACGGCTCAACCTCGAAGAGGCGGCCCTGCTGGTGGGGCTGCTGCCCTCTCCCAACGGCTATGACCCCTGCAGCAACCCTCAGGCAGCCCTAGGCGCGCGCAACACGGTGCTGCTGAAGATGGCGGATACGGGCAAGATCAGCCACGACGCCGCACGACGCGCACGACGCCAGCCCATCGCCCTCTCGCCCCAGGCCTGTAGTGGCGGCTCATCAGGCCGACGCCGGCCGGTGCCGTTCTACACCGACCAAGTGCGGCGGGATCTCAATGGCCTGCTCGGCGCGGATGTGGCAGCCGAGGGGAACTTCCTTGTGGAAACACACCTGGATCCTGTGCTGCAGGAGGTGGTGGAACGGCGACTGCGGCACCTGCTGGCCGGGACGGCAGGGTCGGTGCGTGAGGGGGCGGTGGTGGTGCTGGATAGCCGCAGTGGCGGGGTGCTGGCCATTGCCGGCGGCCGCGACTACAACCGCAGCCAGTTCAACCGGGCCAGCATGGCCCTGCGCCAGCCGGGCAGCACCTTCAAGCTCTTCCCCTATCTGGCTGCCCTGGAGAAGGGCATCAAGCCCACCGACGCGGTGGGCTGCGGTCCCCTGGAGTGGGGGGGGCAGGTGTTCACCAGTGGCTGCGGCGGCCGTCTGAGCATCGCCTCTGCCTTTGCCAGCTCCAGCAACACCGCAGCCCTGCGAACGGCCCGGCGCGTGGGCCTGGATCAAGTGGTGCAGAAGGCCCGGGATCTGGGCATCACCACCCCCCTCGACCCGGTGCCGGGCCTGGCTCTGGGTCAGAGCGAGGTGCGCTTGCTCGAACTCACCGGCGCCTATGCCGCGGTGGCGAACAACGGCCTCTGGCACCCCCCCAGCACCGTGCGCAAGCTCACGGATGCGGAAACCTGCGGCCAGCTCGAAAGCAACCGCTGCCGCAGCCGCCAGGGGGCAAGCCAGCGGCCGATCCAGCCTGGCCGGCAGGTGATCAGCAAGGCCACCGCCCAGCAGATGCAGGGCCTGTTACGCGGGGTGGTACGCGGCGGCACCGGCACAGCGGCCTCGATCGGGGGGATGGAAGGGGGCAAGACCGGCACCACCAATGAGGGTCGCGATCTGCTGTTCGTGGGCTATGAACCCCAGCGCCATTGGGTGATCGGCATCTGGCTGGGGAACGACGACAACCGACCCACCGGCAGCAGCAGTGCCTTGGCAGCCGGCCTGTGGAGCGACATCATCCGCTCGGCCGGTAGCGGCAGCCTGCAGCCCAGCGCCAAGCTGTGACCCTCCTGGCCGCAGCCCACCCCAACACGCTGAGACTCTCGTGCCCTGCACCACCACCACCCCGTGAAACTGCCGCCGCGCCTCTGGATCTGGCTGGGAGTGGGCCTGGTGGTGCTGGTGGCCATCACCGCCGTGCTGCAGGCCGTGAACAACCTGCTCTGGCAGATGAGCTACCTGCTGCCGGGCTGGCTGGTGGGGCCTGCGGCCCTGTTGCTGTTCGGCGGTGGGGCCCTGGTGCTGGGCCGGCTGGCCTGGCCATGGCTGGTGGATCTGCGGCGCGGCCGCCCATCCGGCAGTGGCACTCCCGGGGCCCTGCCGCCGCCCCCCGGTAATCGCCAGGAAGCAGCCCTTCAGAACCTGGAGGCCATCGACCAATTGCTCACCCGCATCCGCGACGACGTGCAGCGCGAGGCCCTCCAGCAGGAACGGGCTCGGGTGGCGGCCGAACTGCAGCGCGGCGATCTGGTGTTGGTGGTGTTCGGCACCGGCTCCGCCGGCAAGACCTCCCTGATCCGCGCGCTGCTGCAGGAGGTGGTGGGCCAGGTGGGCGCAGCCATGGGATCCACGCAGGAGTGCACCAGCTACCGGCTGCGTCTGAGGGATCTGCAGCGGGGCCTGCGCCTGGTGGATACCCCCGGCATCCTGGAGGCCGGCCGTGAGGGCCGCAACAGGGAACAGGTGGCCCGCCAACAGGCCGCCCAGGCCGATCTACTGCTGCTGGTGGTGGATGGCGACCTGCGTGCTGCCGAATACACCGTTTTTGAAGCCCTGGCAACCCTGGGCAAACGGCTGATCCTGGTGCTCAACAAGTGCGACCTGCGCGGGGAAGAGGAGGAGCGCCGGCTGCTGGGCCTGTTGCGGCGCCGCACCGCCGGCCGCATCGCCTCAGACGACGTGGTGGCCGCCAGCGCAGCCCCCCAGAGCGTGCCGATGCCGGGTGGTCGCCCACGCCAGCCCCAGGCGGAACTTGACGCC
>JBIIQU010000104.1:0-4992 GCA_044341905.1 Vulcanococcus sp.
AAGATGCTGCGCAACACCCTGATGGGCTTGCTGCCGGCCGATCAGCTGGAGGCCCTGGCGTTGGAGGCGGGTATCACCCTGCAGCAGCGGCCCCAGGAGGTGGCGCCCCTGGCCTGGGTGAGTCTGGCGGCGGGTTTGAATCGGCTCACTGCCTGATGCCTGAATCCATGGCTGAGCTGCTGGTCAGCGCCCCCGCCAAGATCAACCTGCATCTGGAGGTGCTCGGCCTGCGGCCCGATGGCTTCCACGAGCTGGCGATGGTGATGCAGACCCTCGACCTGGCCGATCAGCTCAGCATTCGTCCCACCGCTGATGGTGCGATCAGCCTCACGTGCGACCGGCAGGATCTGCCCACCGATGGCAGCAATCTGGTGGTGAAGGCCGGAGAGCTGCTGCGCGCCCGGGTGGGCCTGCCAGAGCTGGGGGCGGCCATCCACCTGCGCAAGCGCATCCCCATCGGGGCCGGCCTGGCGGGGGGCTCGAGCAATGGCGCTGCGGCCCTGGTGGGGCTCAATCACCTCTGGGGCTGCGGCTTCAGTAGCGCCCAGCTGCACGCCATGGCCGCTGAACTCGGCTCCGATATGCCCTTCTGCATCGCGGGGGGCACCCAGCTGTGTTTCGGTCGGGGCGAACAGCTCGAACCGGCAGGGCTGGAGGCGGCACCGGCGCTGGGGGTGTTGTTGATCAAACACCCCCAGGCGAGTGTGTCCACCCCTTGGGCCTACGGCCGCTGCCGGGAGTTACGCAGCGACTTCTACCTCGAGGCGGAGCCTGAATTCGAGCAGCGCCGCGAGGCCTTGCGCACGGGGGCCCTGTTGGCCGGGCTGCGCGGCGAGGCCGCGCTGCCCCCCATTCGCAACGACCTGCAGGCGGTGGTGGAGCCGGAAGTGGCCAGTGTGCGGGAGGGTCTGGCTCTGTTGCGCCAGGCCACCGGCGCCCTGGCGGTGGCCATGAGTGGCTCGGGCCCCAGCCTGTTTGCCCTGTTTCCCAACGCTGAAGCCGCCGCTGCCGCCCACACCCAGCTGGCTGTGGAGCTAGCGGCCGCTGGTTTTGAGGCTTGGTGCTGCCGTTGCACAGGTTGTGGTGTCACCCTGGGATGACCTCCCGTCCCGTGCTGCTGCCGTGAGCGAAGCCAGCGAAACCGCGAGTGAAAGTGCCCGCGACACTGCCAGCACCACCCCGCGGCAGCGCAAGGGGCCCCTCAGTTTTCTGACGGGCTCGCTCACCAGCTTTGGCCTGGGCTGGTGTGCCCTGCAGCTCTCTTACCGGGTGGTGGGCTACTACGCCGAGCATCCCCCCCACTACGACGTGCGCTTTGCCCAGAGCATCGCCACGTTCCTCAAAACCCTGTTCGTGGGGATGACCTTCCTGGCCACCTTCACCTTTGCCTTTGTGGGCCTGGGGCTGTTTCTCACCTTCATCCGCAGTCTGATGCCGGGTTGGAGACAGGCCGAAGAAACTCCCTAGCCTGCAGGGGCGCGTTGCCGCCGGCCATGACCGCCCACGACCTGGAATTGCTGGTGTTGCTGCTCTCGCCGGGCATGCTGCTCTCGGTGCTGCTGCTGGCCACCTTCGCTGCAGGCGGCTGAGATAAGTTGGCGGCACCACCGGTCTTGTGCCGGAATCGCCTTCCCGCCGTGGCAGAGACGCTTCTCTTCAACGCCCTGCGCGAGGCCATCGATGAAGAGATGGCCCGCGATCCCCATGTCTGCGTGATGGGCGAGGACGTCGGCCAGTACGGCGGCTCCTACAAGGTGACCAAGGACCTCTACGAGAAATACGGCGAGCTGCGGGTGCTGGACACCCCGATCGCCGAAAACGCCTTCACCGGCATGGCCGTGGGCGCCGCCATGACGGGCCTGCGCCCGATCGTGGAAGGCATGAACATGGGCTTCCTGCTGCTCGCCTTCAACCAGATCTCCAACAACATGGGGATGCTGCGCTACACCAGCGGCGGCAACTTCACCATTCCCACCGTGGTGCGCGGCCCCGGCGGTGTGGGCCGGCAGCTGGGGGCGGAGCACAGCCAGCGCCTCGAGGCCTATTTCCACGCCGTACCCGGCATCAAGATCGTGGCGGTGAGCACCCCCACCAATGCCAAGGGCTTGATGAAGGCCGCCATCCGCGACAACAACCCGGTGTTGTTCTTTGAGCACGTGCTGCTCTACAACCTCTCCGAGGACATCCCGGACGGCGAGTACACCTGTGCCCTCGACCAGGCGGACGTGGTGCGCGAGGGCAGCGACGTGACGATCCTCACCTATTCCCGCATGCGCCACCACTGCCTCAAGGCTGTGGAGCAGCTGGAGAAGGACGGCGTGAGCGTGGAGCTGATCGACCTGATCAGCCTCAAGCCCTTCGACATGGAGACCATCGCCCGCTCCATCCGCAAGACCCACAAGGTCATGGTGGTGGAGGAGTGCATGAAAACCGGTGGGATCGGTGCCGAACTGATCGCGCTGATCACGGAGCACTGCTTCGACGATCTGGACGCCCGGCCGATCCGCCTCTCCTCCCAGGACATTCCGACTCCTTACAACGGCGCCCTGGAAAACCTCACGATCATTCAGCCCCACCAGATTGTGGACGCGGCCAAAGCCCTCAAGGCCGGCCAGGTCTGATCACCACCGGATAGGTCCTCAATGGCACGTCAACAGGGGTGGCTCGCCCTGATCCTGGCCCTGGCGATTGCCGCCGGGGCTCTTGTTTTGAATTACCCGCCCCCGCTGGGGCTTGACCTCCAGGGCGGCAGTCAGCTGACGCTGCAGGTGCTGCCGAACGGCTCGATCAAGAGCGTGCAGAAGGAGCAGCTGGAGGCGGTGAAGGAGGTGCTCGACCGCCGGATCAACGGCTTGGGTGTGTCGGAATCCACCCTCCAGACCGTGGGCGAGGACCAGCTTGTGCTGCAGCTTCCTGGCGAACAGGATCCCAGCCGAGCCGCCAAGGTGCTGGGCACCACGGCGCTGCTGGAGTTCCGCGCCCAGAAGCCCGGCACTGAGCAGGAGATGCAGGGGCTGTTGAAGCTGAAGCGCCAGGCCCAGGCGGTGCTCAACCAGCGCCAGGCCCAGGCCAGCGCCAATACGGCCGGAGAGCCCCAGGCCCCCAAGGCCACCATCGCCGCTGAGGACCTGGCCCAGGCCCTCACGGCGTTGGGAATCCAGGTGCCCGCCGGCAGCAGCGAAACCGACCAGCTCGAGCTGCTGCTGGCCACGGTGAACGGCAAGATCGTGACTCTGTTCGAACCGGCGCAGCTCACCGGTAAGGACCTGGTGAGCGCCGGCCGCCAACAGCAGCAGACCGGCACCGGCTGGGATGTGACCCTCGCCTTCAACCGGGAGGGCGGCGAGCAGTTCGCCAAGCTCACCCAGGGCATCGCTGGCACCGGACGACTCCTGGGCATCGTGCTTGATAACCGCCCTATTAGCGAAGCGAGTGTGGGCCCCGAGTTCAAGGCGGCTGGCATCACCGGTGGCTCGGCCAGCATCACCGGCAACTTCAGCTCCGAGGAGGCCCGCGACCTCGAGGTGCAGTTGCGCGGTGGCTCCCTACCCCTGCCGGTGAAGGTGATCGAGCAGCGCACCATCGGCGCCACCCTCGGCAGCGAGAACGTGCGCCGCAGCCTGGTGGCGGCCCTCTCGGGCCTGGCCCTGGTGGCCGTGTTCATGGTGGTGGTGTACCGGCTGCCGGGGCTGGTGTCGGTGGTGGCCCTCAGCCTCTACGCCCTCTACAACCTGGCCCTCTATTCGCTGGTGCCGGTGACCCTCACCCTGCCGGGCATCGCCGGCTTCATCCTCTCGATCGGCATGGCCGTGGATGCCAACGTGCTGATCTTTGAGCGGGTGAAGGAGGAGTTGCGCAGCGGTAATTCCCTGATCCGCTCCATCGATACGGGCTTCTCCCTGGCCTTCTCCTCAATCCTGGATGGCCACATCACTGGGTTGATCAGCTGTGTGGCCCTATTTGCCCTCGGCACTGGCCTGGTGAAGGGCTTCGCCGTGACCCTGGCCCTTGGCCTGGTGCTCAGCCTGTTCACGGCGCTCACCTGCACCCGCACCTTGCTGCGGCTGTTGATGAGCTATCCGGCCCTGCGCCGCTCCACCTACTTCCTGCCCGCGACCCAGCTCCCCGCCTCGAGCGGAAGCCCCGCCTGATGACTGCCTCCTCCGCCCCCGCCAGCAGCCCTCTGCCCGCTCCCCGTTTCCGGATCAGCCGCCATCGCCGCACCGCCTGGCTGGGCTCAGGCCTGGCCTGCCTGCTCAGCGTGATCGGTCTGGTGCTGAGCTGGGTTAATCCCCAGATCCATTCCCCCTTGCGGCCAGGCCTGGACTTCACCGGTGGTACGCAGATTCAGATCGAGCGCCAGTGCGAGCCCGGAGCCTGCAAGGCCATCACCGGCAGCGCCATTCAGGAGAGCCTCGCTCAGCTGAGCTTGCCGGTGGAGGCGGGTCAGAAGGCCCCCAGCCTCTCCAGCGTTGGCGTGCAGGTGCTGGATCAGGGGCGCTCCCTGGTGTTGCGCCTGCCGGATCTCGACCCCGACCAGACCCAGGCCGTGGTGGAGAGGATCGCCACCATGGCCGGGCCGCTGAACCCGAAGGGCACCTCCGTGGACACGATCGGCCCCACCCTGGGCAGCCAGTTGCTCAAGGGCAGCGTGCTTTCCCTGCTGGTGAGCTTCGCCTTGATCGCCGCCTACATCACTTTCCGCTACGACCGCATTTTTGCCTTCCTGGCCCTGTTTGCACTGGCCCACGATGTGCTGATTACCTGCGGCCTGTTCGCCTGGCTGGGCCTGTTCCTCGGGGTTGAGGTGGATTCGCTGTTCGCCGTGTCGCTGATCACGGTGGCGGGCTATTCCACGACCGACACCGTGGTGGTCTTCGACCGCATCCGTGAGCAGAAAGCCGTGCTGGCCGCCCTGCCGCTGGTGGACCAGGTGGATGTGGCCGTGGATGCCACTCTCACCCGCTCGCTGTATACCTCCCTCACGACCCT
>JBIIQU010000105.1:0-4882 GCA_044341905.1 Vulcanococcus sp.
CCGCGGTACCCGCGCACGGGATGCTCGCCATCGCTGGGTTGATGGCCCAGGTCCCGCAGGGCCTCCATCAGGGCAGCGCGATCACGCAATTCCGTCTTGACGGTGCTGAAGTGCGACATCAGGAAACCGAGGTGGAGATGGTCTGCTCAGGCGTCACCGCCGAGGCCTGGGCCGCAAAGGCCTCGGACGTCGACTGGCGCTGTTGCACCGTGCCAAGCCTGGCTTCGATGCGTTCGGTGAGCTGCTCACAGCCACTGCCCTGAACGCCTTCCACCAGCTCTTCAACGCGGCCGTCGGGCCGAATGCGAAAGCGGATGGATTGCTGGGCCATCCCAGGCAGCGGAAGGTGCTGGGATGCTAGCCGGGTTCACCAGGTGCTGGCTGGCCTATGCCAACAGCCCTTCATCCACGAGGGTCTGCAACCGCTCCAGCACTAGGGGATCCTCCAGCTGCTCCAGGGCCAGGCGAGCCTCATCCCGCACCGCCATGTCGGTGTCGTGGAGCAAGGCCCCCAACAAGGCCTCCACCACCTCCTTCTGGCGTGGCTCCACCAGATCGCCATAGAGGCGCCCCAGCGACCAAGCGCTGTTGCTGCGCACCACGGGCTCGCTGTCGATGCGCAGGGCCTGCAGCAGCCGACCGGCCGCCTGATCTGCCTTGGCCAGCCCCGTGGCACCGGCATCGGCCAGGGAACTGGCGGCCCAGAGCCTCACCGCCGCAATATCCGTTTCCAGGGCCCGGATCAGCGGGTTCATCACCGGGGCATCGGGATAGCTGCTGAGGCTCCAGGCCACGGCCTTGCGCACATAGCCATTGCTGTCGTTCTGGAGCAAGGCCAGCAACGGCGACACCGCCTGCAGATCCGGATTCCGCCCCAGGGCGTACACCGCACTCATGCGCAGGATCGGGCAGCTGGCCTCCAACAACGGCAACAGCTGGGCCGCAGCGCGGGGGTCGCGGTGCTCGCAGAAGATGCGCAGCCCCTGCATCCGGTCGTCATGGCCGCCCTGCAGCAACTGCAGCCCGAGATCGCACTCAGCCGCCACATCGGCCTGCTCGGCCTCGAGCGCATCGAGATCGTCGAGGGGGTCCCCCAACAGTTCCTCGGCCAACTCGTTGGCGAGCATCTCCGGATCCAGCGCCAACTCGGCCGGACTTTGGGAGAACTCGGGGAACGGGCCAGTCATGGGGCGATCGTAAAAGCCCGCCGCTGCAAGGCTCTCGCTGAGCTGGGCGTGCGGCGCAACGGGCAGCTCAACTGATCGGGGCGGGGGCGGCCATATCGCCCGGCAACCAGATGCGCGCACTCACGGCAAAGAGGGCCAGGCCGAACAACACCACGATGGCTGCCGGCAACAGGGTTGAACGAAAAAATTGCACGGCGAACGGGCTGGGCGCCCCAAGCGATGCCACCCATTCTGATGGTCGATCAACCTGGATTCAGGACCCCTGATCCAAGGCCCCTAGTCTTCGCCCAGCCGAGTCGTGTTCATGGGTCCGCAGGCCGCCGAGAAAGCCGGCACCTGGAGGCGCCTCACGGCCGTCACCGCCGAGGGCGTGGCCAGTGGTGCGCCGCTGATGGTGGGCAGCAAGCTGTTGCAGGGCTGGCTCACCGCCAGCGGTGTGCCCCTGGCGCTGATCGGGCTGATCCCCCTGGCCGAGTTGCCTTACACCCTCAAGTTGTTCTGGGCACCGTTGCTGGATCGCTGGCCGATCGCCTGGCCGGATCGGCGCCGAGGCTGGTTGTTGGTGATGCAGCTGCTGCTGGTGGCGGTGATTGCCGCCATGGCCCTGCTGCGACCCAGCACGGATCCCGCCAGCCTCAGCGCCATCGGCATCGCCGCCCTGGTGTTGGCGGTGTGCAGCGCCACCCAGGACATTGCCGTGGACGCCTACCGCACCGATCTGCTGCCGGAGCAGGAACGGGGGGCCGGCGCCGCCGCAGCGGCCCTGGGCTATCGCGCCGCGATGTTGGCCGTGGGGGCCGGCGGCTTCGTGCTGGCCGGGCGCTTCGGCTGGCCGGTGGCCCTGCTCGCCGCCGCAGCCCTGGTGGCAGCCGTGGTGCCCTTCACCCTCACGGCACCCGCCCTGCCACCGGTGCAGCACCCGGTCACCAGCCTGCGCCAGGCGGTGCTGGGGCCGGCGCGGGAGTTTCTGTACAGGGCAGGCCCCAATCGCACCTGGCAACTGCTGCTGCTGGTGCTGCTCTACCGCTGGCCCGATGGCCTGCTCAGCGCCATGGCCATCCCCTTCCTGAAGCTGCAGGGCTTCAGCGATGCCGACATCGGCCTGGTGCAGGGGGGCTGGGCCATCGCCGCCACCATGGCGGGCACCGTGCTGGGCGGCGTGCTGTTCAGCCGGCTGGGCATGAACCGCTCCCTGTGGCTGTTCGCCCTGGCGGGAGCGGCCGGCAACCTCAGCTACTGGGCCCTGGCCCAGTTCGGTGGCGGCTTTGCCGGGCTGATCACCGCCGTGAGCCTCGAGAACCTCACGGGCGGCATGGTGGGCGCCGTGTTCGTGGCCCTGCTGATGGGCCTGTGCAACCCCCGGTTCTCCGCCACCCAGTACGCCCTGCTCTCGGGGGTGTATGCCATGAGCCGCTCCATCCTCTCGGCCCCGGCCGGTGTGGTGGCCGAACAGGCTGGCTGGCCAGTCTTTTTCCTGCTCACCGCCACCGCCGCCATTCCCGCCTTCCTGCTGCTGGCCCGACTGGCCCCATGGGGCGAACAGGAGCCCCGGGGCAGCTTTGATCCAGAGCGGGACGCCACCTGACACGGGGCAGGGCCGCTGGGCCGAGGGATCAGCCCTCCAGGCGGCGGCGCAACTGGCCGCAGGCGGCGTCGGCATCCAGCCCCCGACTGGCTCGCACACTCACGGCCACATGCCGATCCTCCAGGGCCCGGCGGAAGGCCTCCACGGCGCCAGGGCCCGGACGCTGGAACTCCTCCTCCTCGATCGGGTTGTACGGGATGAGGTTCACATGGCTCTGAAAACCGCGCAGCAACTGGGCCAGGGCAGCCGCATGGCGGGGCTGGTCGTTGAGGCCACCCAGCAGGATGTATTCGAAACTCACGCGCCGGCCGGTGATCGCCACGTAGCGGCGGCAATCCTCCAGGAGGGCCTCGATCGGGTAGGCATGGGCCGTAGGGATCAGGTCCTCCCGCAGGCGCTGATCGGGAGCATGCAGGCTCACCGCCAGGGTGAACTGGGCCCGGCCCAGGCGCGCCAGGGCCTGTTCCGCCAGGGTGGGCAGGGTGCGGGGAACGCCCACGGTGCTCACCGTGATCTGGCGCTGGGCCATGCCCAGATCGGTGCAGAGGCAATCGATGGCCTCCAGCACTGCCTCGATATTGAGCAGGGGCTCGCCCATGCCCATGAACACCACATGGCTGGGGCGCTGCTCCATCACCGAGCGCACGCTCAGCACCTGATCCACGATCTCGTGCACCGCCAGGGAACGCTGCAGCCCCCCCTTGCCGGTGGCACAGAACTTGCAGGCCATCGGGCAACCCACCTGGCTGCTGACACAGACGGTGAGCCGGTCACTGGCCGGAATACCCACGGTCTCCAGGCTGAGGCCGTCGTGGGTCCCCAACAGCAACTTGGTGGTGCCATCCCGGGCCACGCTGCGGTGAAGCTCGCGGGAGCGGCCCAGCCAATCAAACGCTCCAGCAGGAGGCTCGGCGGCCAGTTGCTCGCGAAAGGCCTTGGGGAGCACCGACACCTCCTGGAGGCTGCGGGCACCCTTGGCGTAGAGCCAATCGTGCAGCTGCCTGCCGCGAAAGGCCGCCTGGCCGCGATCCTTCGCCCACTGCTCCAGAGCCGAAAGGCCCATCCCCAGCAGGGGACGGGCCTCGGAAGCCTCAGCCGCAGGAACGACTGAACCGGTCATCAGGGCCAGACCAGCAGACCGTGACCCAGTTGCACCTCCACCACCAGCAGGGCGATGAAGCCGAGCATCGCCGCACGACCGTTCAGACGCTCGGTGTGGGTGTGGAAGCCATAGCGGGGAAGCTGCCGCTGGGGGATGAGCTTGGGTTGAACCATGGCGGGAATGGCGGAGGGGGTGGAGACGGTCACTCGTCGGTGAGCAGGCCTTCTTCCTGCAGGCCCTCAAGGGCTGCAGGATCAGCAATGAGCTCCTCCTCCAGGCCTTCTTCCACGGCGGGGCGGGTGAAGGCGGCCATGGTGCTGGCGGCGGCGGCTTCGATGCCGTGGCGGCTGCGGGTGGCCTCCAGATCGTCGTCGGAGGGATCCTCGAGCAGCACGCCGGGGGCAGCGGCAGAAGGAGCAGCTGGCATCTCAACGGTGTAGTCGGGACGCAGGTTCTGCATGCGGCGGTACCCAGCCGGATCCTCATCGAGGATGTCGGGGTGGGGGCCGGCCTCAGCGCGCAGCTCCTCTTCAAAGCCACTGAAGCCCGTACCGGCGGGGATCAGGCGGCCGATGATCACGTTCTCCTTGAGACCGCGCAGCCAGTCGCTCTTGCCCTCGATGGCGGCTTCGGTGAGCACCCGGGTGGTCTCCTGGAAGGAGGCCGCGGAGATGAAGCTGTCGGTGTTGAGCGAGGCCTTGGTGATGCCCAGCAGCACCGGAGTGAACTCGGAAGGAGCACCACCGGTGATCGCCATGGCGCTGTTCACCTGCTCCACCTGACGCAACTCGATCAACTCACCGGGCAGCAGGGTGGTGTCCCCCGCATCCTCGATGCGGACCTTGCTGGTCATCTGGCGCACGATCACTTCGATGTGCTTGTCGTCGATGGTGACGCCCTGGGATTTGTAGACGTTCTGCACTTCCTGCACCAGGCGGAACTGCAGCTTGGAGATGGCCTCTTGAGCCGCCTCCATGGTGGGCTTGCGGCTGCGCAGATCCTCGAAGA
>JBIIQU010000106.1:0-4867 GCA_044341905.1 Vulcanococcus sp.
TGGTGAAACCGACATCGCCACGGTGGCGGACCTCAACCCAGCCCTGGCCCGCCAGCTGAGGCAGCGCAGCATGGCCCGCTGGCTGGTGCCCTTCGGCTTCCTCGCCGGACTCACCTTCACCTTCATCACCGACCTGGACACCTTTGCCTTTGCGGGCCCGGTGGGCTCCCACCTGATCGGTGGGCTGCTGGGCCTGGGCTCGGGGTTCATGGGCAGCTTTGCTGCGGCCGCCAGCGTGACCTCCGAGGCCGACGACCGCATCCGCACCCTGCGCAACCGCCTGGAGGAGGGCAACTGGCTGCTGCTGGTGGAAATGCCCTCCGGCATCGAGATGCCCTGGACGCGGCTGAAGGAGGGCAATCCCAAGGCCGTGGTGCGACTTAACGAGAGCTGAGGGACCGGTGGTGCTGCCGCGCGAGGAGCTGCTCAGGGGGTGCCGCCATCCCCACAACCTGGAGGTGCTGATCGAGCTGGCCGAGCAGGCCATCCGCACCTGGGAGCCGGTGTGGAGCGGCTTTGTGGCGGCCGATGTGCGCGAGGAGGCGGAGCAGCGCCTGGGCAGCCTCACGGAACTGCAGCTCAGCGCGGCGGGGGGCTGGCCCCAGGCCGAGCGCCGCCGGCTGTTGCTGCGTCGCCCAGAGGTGGATCAGGCCGCCGGCGAGGACGCGCCGCTGATGGGCCTGATGCTGAGCGGCAACTTTCTGTTCGACCCCGCCGAGCCCCGGGATGTGCGCCAGGGCCTGCTGGCCGCCGGTGCCCCAGAGGAGGCGATCGGCGACATCTGGATGCGGGGCGACCGCGGAGCGCAACTGGTGGTGACCCCCGCGTTAGCCCAGGCGCTCCACGGCCAGGGTGCCCAGGTGCGCACGGTGAGCGTGCAGCTGGAGGCGGCCAAGCTCGATCAACTGCAGCTGCCAGCTCAACGGGCGCCGAAACAACTGAGCAGCGTGGAGGCCTCCCTGCGGCTCGATGCCGTGGCCTCCGCGGGGTTCGGCCTGCCGCGCAGCCGCATGGCCGACCTGGTGCGCGCCGGTGCCGTGCGCATCAACTGGCAAGCGGTGCACAGCCCCAGCAAGGAACTCGCCGCCGGCGACCGGATCCGTCTGGAGGGCCGAGGCGAGCTGGAGATCCTGGAGATCCAGCCCACCAAGCGGGATCGCTGGCGGTTGGTGATGCGCCGCAGCTGAGCCAGGAACACGCCCAACTGCTAGGTTCGGCAAGCCGAAAGGCCCCTGAGGGCGATTAGCTCAGAGGTAGAGCACTACCTTGACACGGTAGGAGTCACTGGTTCGATTCCAGTATCGCCCACTCGAAAGATTCAGGTCGGTGCCAGTCACCGGCATCCTGCGCGCTCTGATCCAGCACTCCGGACACGCTGGATCCAGCCCTTCCAAGCCTTCCTGCTCAGCCAGCCATGCAGCCCCCGGGACAGCCTTTCACCGTTGTCCTCGGCCTGGGGCGCTCGGGTACAGGGGCGGCGCGCCTGCTGCAGCGTCAGGGTCATGCCGTGCTGGTGCTCGAGAGCGGCCAGGGCCAGGCCCTCGAGCAGAAGGCGGACAGCCTGCGCCAGGAGGGCATCGCCGTTGCCCTGGGGGTTCCCCTCAGCCCCGCCAGCTTTGAAGCCCTCGATGGCACCCCGGAACGGGTGATCGTGAGCCCCGGCATCCGCTGGGACCATCCCGCTCTCGAGGAGCTGCGCCGCCGCGGTATCCGCACCGACGGTGAAATCACCACCGCCTGGGAGACCCTGCAGGCGCTGCCCTGGATCGGCATCACCGGCACCAATGGCAAAACCACGGTGACCCATCTGGTGGCACACCTGTTGGCCAGCGCCGGCATCGATGCCCCCATGTGCGGCAACGTGGGCTTCTCCGCCGCTGAACTGGCCCTCGAGCGCCAGGGCAACGGCCAGCCCCTGCCCGCCTGGCTGGTGGTGGAGCTGAGCAGCTACCAGATCGAATCGGCCCCCGTTCTGGCTCCCCGCATCGGCCTGTGGACCACGCTCACCCCCGATCACCTGGAGCGCCACGGCAGCCTCGATCACTACCGGGCGATCAAGCGCAGCCTGCTGGAGCGCTCCCAGGTGCGGATCCTCAACGGCGATGACCCCGACCTGCGCAGCCATGCCGCCAGCTGGGACCACGCCCTCTGGGTCACCGCCAGCAGCCAGCAGCAGGCTCTGGCCGCGGGCCTTGATCCCCACCTCTGGATCGACAACGACCAGGTGCAGGCCAGCGGCGGTGCTGTGTTGGACGCCCGTGCCCTGGCCATGCCCGGCCAGCACAACCGCCAGAACCTGTTGATGGCCGTGGCCGTTGGGCTGCAACTCGGCCTCAGTGGCGCCGCCATGGAGGCGGCCTTGCGGGCCTTTCCCGGCGTGCCCCACCGGCTGGAGCGCATCCGCAGCCTGGATGGGATCACCTATTTCAACGACAGCAAAGCCACCAACTACGACGCTGCCGAGGTAGCCCTGCGGGCCCTGGAGGGTCCGCTAGTGGTGCTGGCGGGCGGTGAAGCGAAACTGGGGGATGCCACAGCCTGGATCGAGCAACTGCAGCGCCAGACACCAGCCGTGGTGCTGTTTGGGGCCGCCCAGGAGCCGTTCAAGGCATTGCTGGAGCAAGCCCACTACAGCGGCCAGATCCACACCGTGGCGGGGCTTCCAGAGGCGGTGCCGCTGGCCCATGCCCTGGCCGGGCGCCTGGGCTGCCGGGCTGTGCTGCTCTCACCGGCCTGTGCCAGCTTTGACCAATACAGCGACTTTGAGGCCCGCGGCAACCACTTCCGCCAGCTCACTCTGGCCCTGTAGGACAGAGCCGCTAGCCTCACGGCCAATGCTGGATGTGGAATGGCCTACTGGCTGATGAAGAGCGAGCCCGACGTGTACGGGATTGACCATCTTCAGCAGGACGGCACAACCCTCTGGGACGGCATTCGCAACTACCAGGCTCGCAATTTCATGCGCAGCATGGCCCTGGGTGATCAGGCCTTTTTCTATCACTCCAATGCCAAACCGCCTGGCATCGTGGGGATGATGGAGGTGATCGAAACCGGTATCACCGACCCCAGCCAGTTCGATCCCGCCAACAAGTATTTCGATCCGAAATCGAACCCGGAGGCGCCCCGCTGGGACTGCGTGCGGCTGCGCTATCTGGGGCGCTTCACCGAACTGCTCAGCCTCGATGCGCTCCGGGAGCACTTCAACGTGGAGGAACTGCCGGTGGTGCGCAACGGCAACCGCCTCTCCATCCTGCCGGTGCCGGAGGCCAGCGCGGCTCGGTTGCTGGAGATGCTGGGGCCACTCTGAGGCCATGGCACCGCGCACCCTGCCGATCTACCCGGTGAACCTGGGGCTGGCCCTCCAGCAGGGCTGGCAGGGACTGTGGAGCAATCGCTGGGCCCTGGTGGGCTTCAGCCTCACCGCCACCGCCCTTCACCTGCTGGGCTGGGCCCTGTTCGCGGCAGGCCACGACACCGGCAGCGGCATCCTCAACGCCCTGCTGCAGCTGGTGGGGGTGCCGCTTTACTTCCTCAGCCTGTTGTGGCTGATCCAGGGGCTCACCCGCGGCGGGCTCGATGCCGCCGCGGGTCATCGCCCCCGGTGGCGCGAGCTCTGCCGCTGGTCAGCCAGCGATGGCCTGAGGCTGGGGCTGAGCCTGCTCACCGCCGCCGCCGGCCTGGCCCTGGCGGCGCTGATCGGCTTTGTGGGCTGGTCGTTGGTGATCTTCCTGGCTCCGGCCCTGAGCGTGGTGCCGGCCCTGCTGGCCGTGGTGCTGCTGGGGGGTGTGGCCCTCAGCCAGGTGTTCAATGCCTGCCTGGTGCTGGCGGCCGATCAAAGCCCATCAGGGGCCTTCCGCATCGGCCTGCGCACCCTCGAGCGGCGCTGGCCCACGCTGCTGGGCCTGGGGGCCGCCTGCGGCGGCCTGGCGCTGGTGCCCCTGGCCCTGGGCCTGCTCGCCGAGGCCCTGGTGCAGGGGCTGGGTGTGCTCGCCACGGCGATCGCCCTGCTGGTGGTGATCCCCTGGATCAGCGGCATGGTGACGGCCACCTACCGGCAGCTGTTCAGCCCAGTGGTTCCGAGAAGCGAGGTTGCTGCGGAAACAGGTTGGCCAGATAGCAACGGGTAATCTCCCGGGTCTGCATCCCGTTCTGCACCAGGAAACCGGCCAAGGCGGCCTGGAAGAGGCGGTATTGATCCCAGTTGGGGTGCGCCTCGATGAAGCCTTGCATCGACTGCAGCAGGGCCTCAGGCACCTCCGCCCGCATGCTCACCGTGCCCGCCATCTCCATCCGGTTCCACTGCATCTACGCACCAGTTCCCCACAGCAGCCGCGCGGGGTCAAGCGAGCCACCACACACCCGCTCGCAACCCGTCTCACGGCAAGACCGACGACGGGGACAGGCCACAGGGCCACGGGTCCCGCGGGGGAACAGACAGCCTTAGCCGGCGGGGCCAACCTGTCAACAGGCCAACGGCCGCAGGCACCGTTCTCCCCAGGGTCACCGCCACCACGGGCGACTGGCGCCCTCCACCTGGGGAAAAACCGGGTAAAACCCTGGGGAGCCTGGGGGAACATCCGGGAGAACAGCGGTGATCAGGAGTGCTGATCAGATAGGCCATCTCGTGGCCAATCCCAGGGTGAGCGCCCAGGCCCTCACGGCTGACCGCGCAACTGCTGCAGAGCAGCCATGAACGGCCGGCTGGCGGCCACCGACCACGACCCCTCCATGGCCCGCTGGCCTGGCCCGGGGGTGAGCACCACCCGCAGGGACCAACCGGCACGATCGCCATCGAGACCGATCCACCAGGGCTGGCGTTCGAGCTCGAGGCTGATGGCCTCTTCCGCCATCAACTGATCCACCAAGT
>JBIIQU010000131.1:0-4351 GCA_044341905.1 Vulcanococcus sp.
CGGCTCAGGCGCTGCTCGAGCCCGCTGCGATCGGCCTGGCCATCCAGGCGCCCATCGCCGGATCCCAGCCCCTCGTAGCGCCAGCCACTCCAGTTGAGGTAGGCCTCGCCCAGATCAGCCCGACGCTCCCACTGGCCGCTGTCGATCAGGCCCTGCAAGCCCGCGCCATAGGCGCCGGGCGCTGAGCCATACACCCGATAACTGTGGCCGTCCTGGCGAGCGGCCGCTGCCAGGGGGTTGTCCTCGCTGGCTTCATCCGCGGCGGCCACCAGAGCCGTGGCCTGGTTCATCCAGGCCACGAGCTGGGGAAAGGCATCGCGGAACAAACCGGAGATGCGCAGGGTCACATCCACCCGCGGCCGGCCCAGGTTGCCCAGGGGGATCAGCTCGAGATCCACAAGGCGGCGGCTGGGGCCATCCCAGACCGGCCGCACTCCGAGCAGGGCAAGGGCCTGGCCGATGTCTTCGCCGCCATTGCGCATGGTGGCCGTGCCCCAGACCGACAGGGCCAGGTGCCGCAGGTGTTCGCCCTGCTCCTGCAGATGTAACTCGAGCAGCAGCTCAGCGCTGCGCCGCCCGAGATCCCAGGCCGCCTCGGTGGGCAGGCCCCGCAGGTCCACGCTGTAGAAATTGCGTCCCGTGGGTAGCAGATCGGGGCGGCCCCGAGTGGGGGCTCCTGATGGTCCCGCCGCGATGCGATCCCCAGCCAGGGCAGCCAGAAACGAGGCCCGTTCGGCATCTCCGCAGCGCAGCAGGTTCGGCACCAGGGTGCGTTTCAGGCGCTCCAGCACAGCGGCGGTGGTCGGTCCAGACGGTGGCAGCTCCCCATCGCTGAGCAGCTGGCCAGAGAGATCAAGCGCCTGTTGTTCCAACCAGGCAACGCCGTGCCCCACCTGTCTTGCCCCCGTCACCCCCAGCTGCTGCAGGCGCTGCACGTCTTCGGGAGGCAGCGCGGCCTCTTCCGGGTCAGCCCAGGGATCCAAGCTGAGCTGCGCATCCTGGGCGAGGGCCTGGGTGAGGCCCAGCTGGCCAGCCACCGGCGCCCGGGCCAGGCAGAGCAGCAGTTCCGCCAGGGCCGGCCGCTCCGGCAGCATCCCGAAACGGTGAAGACCCGTGCGGATCTGGGCTTCCTTCAACTCACACAGGTAGCCATCGGCGGCATCGAGGGGATCGCTGCCCTCTGAGCCCGTGAGGAGATCGGGCAGCTGCAGCTCCGCCAGCTGTTGGAGCACCTGTTGTCGCAGTCCCTCACTGCGCTCGCCACCCAACTGGGTGGCTTCCCAGTATTCGTCAATCAGGGCCTCCAGCTCCCGTAGATCCCCATGCAGCCCAGCCCGACCCAGGGGCGGCGTGAGGTGATCGAGGATCACCGCTTGCGAACGGCGCTTGGCCTGGGAGCCCTCTCCAGGGTCGTTGACGATGAAGGGATAGACGTGGGGCATGGGCCCCAGCGCCCATTCGGGGAAGCACTGCTGGGAGAGGCCGAGCCCCTTGCCCGGCAGCCACTCCAAATTGCCGTGCTTACCCACGTGGCATACCAGCTGGACGCCCGCCACCTGACGTAGCCACAGGTATTGCGCCAGGTACAGGTGGGTGGGAGGCAGGTCTGGGGCGTGGTAACTGAGGCTGGGATCGCGGTCGTAGCCGCGCTCGGGTTGGATCAGCAGGCACAGGTTGCCGAAGCGCAGCCCTTGAATCGGGAAACCGGCGGCGCTGAGGCTCGGATCGTTGGCGGGTGGACCCCAGCGCTGCTCCAGCTGCAGGCGGCCTGGCTCCGGCAGTTGGGCATACCACTGCTGATAGGCCGCCAAGGGCAGATGGGCAAGCGGGGGGCGGTGGCCGCTTTCGGGGTCGTTGGTGCGGCCCGCCAGCAACCGCTGAATCAGGGCATCCCCATCGCTGGGTAAGGGGGCCGGCCCCAGGTTGTAACCAGCCTCCTGCAGCCAGCCCAGCATCAGGGCCGCACTGGCCGGGGTGTCGAGTCCGACGCCATTGGCCAGCCGACTGTTGCGGGTGGGGTAGTTGGCCAACACCAGGGCCAGGCGCCTCTGGTCGGCGGGCGTGGAGCGCAGCCCACACCAATTGGCCGTGAGCTGGGCCACCCAGGCCAGGCGCTCGGGGTCAGGAACGTAGTGGTGCAGGGCGGTGGCCAGCCGTCCGTCGCTGCACCGCACCTCCTTGAAGGCGCCGACCCGGGTGGTGATGCGGCCATCGAGCTCCGGCATGGCCACCTGCAGGGTGAGGTCCAGGGGAGCCAGGCCGATGCTGCTGGCCTGCCAGCTGGAGCGGTCCTGGGTGCTGCACAGCAGTTGCAGCACCGGAACCCCCAGGCGCTCCCAGAGGGGCGCGCCCAACCCCGCCTCCTCGAACTGCAC
This sequence comes from Vulcanococcus sp., assembly GCA_044341905.1. GTDB lineage: Bacteria > Cyanobacteriota > Cyanobacteriia > PCC-6307 > Cyanobiaceae > Vulcanococcus. Next base: position 2,376 of record JBIIQU010000131.1, read on the forward strand.
GGAGGCGAAGGAGGTGGTGCACAGCACAGCCTGCACCTGTTCACGGGCAAGCCAGTCCGCCACCCCCCGTTGCACGGGCTCCTGGCGCAGGCCGCTCACCCACAGGGCCCGAGGAGCTAGGCCCTGTTCCCGAAGGGCCGCCAGCAGGGCCTCCGCCAGGTGCAGGTCGCCGGCCTGCAGCAGGGCGCGATAGAGCACCACCCCCACGCGGGGGCCTGGATCCTGCCGCCAGTCGAACGGGCTTGGATCGGGCAGGGGCTGGGGCTGGGGTGGGCTCACGTCCTCAGCCCGCAGCAGGGCCGCCAGCGTCTGGAGCACAGCGGCGAGGTTGTCGGGGCCGCCTTCACGCAGGCACTGGCCCAAGGCCACCACCAGGGCCGGTGCCACCGTGCTCAGGGAGGCCAGCGGTGCGTCTTCATCGGCGGTGCCTGCGGTCACCAGCAGCTGCCGCTCGGGTTGCGCCCGGGCCCAATCCTGCAGTTGCTCGAGGCCGTAACTCCAGTGCCCGCGGCCGCCCAGCAGGCGCACCAGCACAATCCGCGACTCCCCCAGGCTGGTGCGGATGTAGTGGTCCACCACGGCGGGGTGCTGGAGCGCGGACAGGTTCAGCCCCCGCAGGGCTGTGCCGCTGTCCAGCAGGTCGCTGCGCTGATCGAGCAGCGAGGCCAAGGCGGTGAGATCCGTGTCCGCGCTGCTGAGCACCACCAGCGCCGCCGGGGGCTGCTCGATGAAGACCGGCCCCTCGTTGGAGCTGGTGCTGCCGGGAACCGCCGCGAGCCGATGCATACCCCCATCCTTGCGGGTGGCGGTGAGAAGATGGCCGAACCTATGGCCATAGCGGCCATCTGGACGCCGCAGCCGACCTCGCCGCCCGCACCTCACACCCGTAATGCATCAGTTCCTCCCCTACGCCTGGTTCGGTGGTCGCTGCGTTCCCTTTGCTGAGGCCACCCTTTCCGTGGCCACCCACGCCCTCCATTACGGCACCGGTGCTTTCGGCGGCATGCGGGCCCTGCCGAATCCGGCGGACCCCAGGGAAATCCTGCTGTTCCGCGCCGATCGCCATGCCCGGCGCCTGAGCCAGAGCGCCCGGCTGCTGCTCACCGAACTGAGTGAGGACACGATCCACAGCGCGATCCACACCTTTCTGCAGGCCAACCAGCCCACTTGCCCGGTGTACCTGAGGCCCTTCGTTTACACCAGCGACCTGGGAATTGCGCCGCGCCTGCACAACATCGAAACCGACTTCCTGATCTACGGCCTGGAGTTAGGGGATTATTTGTCGCCCGAGGGGGTGAGCTGCCGCATCAGCTCCTGGACCCGCCAGGAGGACCGCTCCCTGCCCCTGCGCGGCAAGATCTCCGGCGCTTACATCACCAGCTCCCTCGCCAAGACCGAGGCCGTGAAGAGTGGCTTTGATGAAGCCCTGCTGCTCAACAGCCGCGGCAAGGTGAGCGAGGCCAGCGGCATGAACCTGTTCATCGTGCGCGATGGCGTGCTGATCACCCCCGGTGTCGACCAGGACATCCTCGAGGGCATCACCCGCGCCAGCGTGCTGGAGCTCGCCCAGGCCATGGGCATTCCCACCCTGGAACGACCGGTCGACAAGACCGAGCTGTTCGTGGCCGATGAGGTGTTCCTCAGCGGCACTGCCGCCAAGGTGACTCCGGTGCGCCGGGTGGAAACCACCGATCTGGTGAGTGATCGCCCGGTGATGAACGCGATCCGCGATCGCCTCACCGCCATCACAGAAGGCCGCGATCCCGCCTATGACCACTGGGTCACCCGCGTGCGCCTGAACGGTTGATGAGCAGCAGCACCGCCCCCCTCGCCTCCAGCGGCGTTTCAGTTCGCACCGCGGCGCCTTCCAGCCAGCGCATCGGCTTCCTGGAGCGATTGCACAGCCCCGATCGCCCGGTGCTGGTGTTCGACGGAGCCACGGGCACGTCGTTGCAACAGATGGATCTCACCGCCGA
>JBIIQU010000107.1:0-4814 GCA_044341905.1 Vulcanococcus sp.
GAAAGGTGCTTTTACCGCAGCCTGAGGGCCCGATGATGGAAACCACATCACCCGGATGCACGGTGGCACTCACGCCGCGCAGCACCTGGAGGTCGCCGTAGCTTTTGTGCAGGTCACTGCACCGCAGCACAGGTTCTGAGGTAGAAGTGAGCGTCATGCTGAAAACGAACGAGATGCAGGAGCCATGGCGCACCGTCTGAAGCACAGTATGCAGCGAAGGTCTGCGTTGTGGCGCGTCATTGCCGCGGTATTGATTGGGCTCTTGACCGTCGGCCTGCTCGGCAACGCATGGGCGGCGCCATCGACCCCTTGGAAAGTGGGCACGGATCCAACCTTCCCACCGTTTGAATTTCGTGACAATCAGACTGGCGCGATCAGCGGCTTTGATATCGAGCTGGTCCAGGCCTTAGGTAAAGAGGCTGGTCATCCGATCGAGTTGGTGGCCCTGCCCTTTGATGGCCTGATTCCAGCTCTGCAGTCTCGCAGTGTTGATCTGGCGATCAGCGCCATGACGATCACTCCTGAGCGCGCTCGTGCCATCGACTTCAGCCGTCCTTATTTTCAGGCTGGTCAGGCGATTGTGGTGCGGGATGGCGGACCTCAGATCAGTGGCTTCAAGGATCTCAAGGGTCTACGACTTGCCGTGCAAATCGGCACCACCGGTGCCCTTGAAGCTGCCAAGGTTCCGGCCGCCAAGGTGAGCAATTTCGATTCCACACCATTGGCCCTGCAGGAGCTGGCCAATGGCAATGCGGATGCTGTGGTGAGTGATGTTCCGGCCATTCTCTATGCGATTGATCAGGCGAAGCTCACCGGCTTGCGGATCGCCGGCGAGCATCTCAGCACTGAGTATTACGGCATTGCTCTGCCCACGAACTCACCGATCCAGGCCGCTGTGAATCGTGGATTGGAATCTTTGATCAATAGCGGTCGCTATTCTGCCCTCTATCGCCAGTGGTTTGCTGCCGAGCCACCGCTGTTACCTGCGCTGGCACCAGGGCTGAATCAGCCGGCAGCTCCTTTTGTGGGCTTGGATCTGGGGTTACTGCTGAGCAACTTGTTCAAGGGGGCTGGCGTCACCCTGATGCTCACGGGGCTGTCCTTCAGCTTTGGCTTGCTGGGCGGAACGGGTCTGGCCATGGTTTTGCAGGCTCCTTGGCCGCTGGCTCACAGGCTGTGCCGGGTGTACATCGATTTTTTTCGGGGTACCCCCATGCTTGTGCAGCTGTTTCTGATCTATTTCGGACTGCCAGCTCTGATTCAGAGTATGGAGGTGCCCTTTACGATCAATCGGGTGGCCGCAGCTGTTACGGCTCTGAGCCTGAATGTGGCTGCCTATCTGGCTGAGACGCTGCGTAGCGGGATTGAATCGATTGATCGCGGTCAATGGGAGGCCGCCGATGCCTTGGGCTTCAGTCCACTGGAGCGGATGCGTTTTGTGGTTGCTCCTCAAGCCCTTCGTCGTGTACTGCCGCCCCTGGCCAATGAATTCATCACCTTGATTAAGGACACAAGCCTGGCGGCTGTGATTGGCTTTGATGAATTATTCCGACAGGGGCAGTTGATGGTGGCCACCACCTATAAAGCCTTTGAGATCTACATTGCTGTTGCCTTGGTGTATTTGCTGATGACAACGACGGCGTCCTTGATTTTCAAGCGATTGGAGGCTCGTCTGCGCATTCCGGCCTGATGCCGGATGGCTGGGGGGCGTGAAGAGACTGCTTGCTGTCAGAACTTGAAGGTGGTTTTCACCAGGCCACCAAAATCGCTGAGGCTGGCTGCACCGTTGCCGGTTTCCTGTTTCGCCACCTGCCCCAAGAGGTTGCTGAGATAGAAGATGGAGGGCGTCACGGTAATGTTGTCCGTGACCTGGAGGCTGTACCACCATTCCCAGGCGTACTGAGCGTCTTGAGGGGTGCCCTCGCAGGCGTCGCCGCAGCGGGTCACGAAGGTGGGTTGGCCCACGGCCATGCCGGCCTTGTTGCCAGGGAGCAGCACATCACTCCACTGCACCCCCACGTACCACGATTGTGATTGCAGCTGATTGAAGTTGAAGGTCGGGTTGGTTTCGCTGGTGGTGTTGAGGCCCCAGCCGGTGCTGATCGAGGGAATCCAGCCGCTGCTGCTGGGCTGCCAATAGGCGCTGAGGCTCAGGGAATTCATCGTCGAGCTGGTGTCGAGCCCGAGCAAGCGATCACCGTTGCCTGAGGTGCTCAGCACGGAGAAGGGGGTGCCAGACGCCACGCCAACTCCCTTGGAATAGGTGTAGGCAGCGGCAATGCCGATGGTGTCGTTGCTGTAGCCCAGCTGCAGGGTGCCGGTTTGTTCAGAACCGCTGGTGCCGATGCCTCCCGCGCTGGGGGTGCCGTTGTCGCCGTTGCCGGCCACATAGTTGGCACTAACGCTCCAACCGCTTTGCTTCCACCACAGCCCCAGGCCAGGGCCGAGGTTGGAGTTGTAGGCGCCGGGAGCTCCGGCATAGGTGAAGAAGTCGATCAGGGTGTCTGAGGGATACACGCTTGGCCACATGGCGAGCATGTCGTCCTGACGCACCTTGCCGCCCACCGTGAGGGTGAGGGCATTGCCCACGGGGACTTGATAGAAGAGGCGCTGGATTGCCACCACGTCGCCGCAGTCGGTGTCCGTGCCGCAGTCCTGCTGGAAGGCCACCTCCAACTGGTTCAGCAACAGGGCCGCATCGTTCGTTCCCACCGTGCCGCCCCCGCCAAAGCCGGAGTCGGCGAAGTTGCCTGCCCGCAGTTGGGTGCGCAGCAGATCCTTGCCGGTGAAGCTGGTGTCGAGGTTGAGGCGAACGTCGTAGTTGAAGCTGGTGCCACCCTCTGTGGCACGGGCCTGGGCCTGCAGGTTGGAGGTACCGGTGCCGCCGAAACTGTTGGCTCCCAGCACGAAGGTGGCGATGCCGCTGAGCTTGGTGGTGGTGGAGAACTGGGTGGCGTCCAGTTGGCCCACTTTGGCCTCGAGGCCATCCACGCGGCCCTTCAGCACGGCGAGTTCCTTCTCGAACTCTTTCATCAGGCGCTTGAGCTCGTCGGTCACGTCAGTGATCCGGTCGAGACAGGCGTTCAGCAGGGCGGCCGCTTCATAGCGGGTCATGGCCTGCTTGCCCTTGACGGTGCCGTTGGGGTAGCCCGCCACGCAGCCGTAGCGCTCGATCAGGTTGGACAGAGCCTGGTAGGCCCAGTCGGTGGGCTGCACGTCGGAGAACTGGGTGATCGACGTCACCTGCTCCTGGCTGTTGGCATGGGAGCCAATCCCGTACTGGCTGACGCCAGCGATGTTGAGGTCGGCGGCGGATGCGGGCCGGCTGGCGCTGACAGCCAGGGGAGTCACCAGGCCTAGGGCGGCAGGCGCCAGAAGCAGCTTCTGGAATCTGTTCATGGTCACGACGCCCAACAGGGAAGGGTGCCGTAGTTGACGGCGACAGAATGATAACGGTTCTCACGGGGAGGTCGGTGCCCGGTTGTCGGCTGGTGTCGGATGCAAGGGCAGGCGCCGCCGCCGCCGCTGCCGTCGTCGCTGGAGTCGGCCGCCTCACTCACGACCACAGCGGCATTGGCCACCCTTCCAGTTGGAGCATTTTTTCTTCTTGCAGCCTTTTGTCTTGGCCTGATGCGGTGCTGGGGGGCCGATGGTCTGGCTCATGGCGGTTGGGGCGCTCAGGCGGCGAGGGGCGCAGCGGCGATCAGCTCGGGGGCCAGCCAGAGCCCTGGGGCCTGGGCAGGGGTGTGCAGTTGCTCGCTCACGCGAAGGCTGGACAACAGCTTGGTGGCCGTGACGCGGGTGGTGCCGATCAGCTCGGCAATGCGCTCGTGCTTGAGGCGAAAGGGCAGCACGCACCAGTCACCACAGCGCCTGCCCATCCGGTTCACCAGGAGCCCCAGCAGGGCATGCAGCCGCTGCTCTGCGCTGCCGAGATGGCGAATGCGCAGCAGTTGGAGGGTCCATTCATTCACGGGATCCACGCCCTGGCCGGGCTGTCCGTTGCTGAGGCTGCGAAACAGCAACGGTGTGATGGCTTCCACGCATACCCCTTCACTGCAGAGCCGGTCTGTGCGCAGCGATTCACCCGCCTGCAGGAAGGCGATGGTCATCCCCTCGGTTTCCTCGCAGGGGCAGAACACCCGGGCGATGCCATCGATCACCTCCATGGCGCTGCCGGTGGCGCCCAGGCAGGGGTTGATCAGGGCTGTTTGCCCCGTTGGCAGGCGGATGGAGCCCTCGGCATGGCCATCGAGAAAGCGGAAGCTCATCGCCCCAGTACCAGCCTTGTTGAGAATGGCTCGCAACCTAGGCGCAATACCCGCCTTCTTGCAAGCGACTCTCAGTAGCAATGCTCCGGTGGTCAGCGAATGGCCTGCCAGCGCTGCACCAGGCTGGCGCCGCTGGCCTGGTTGCAGCGGCCGCCGAGGCCGTCCACGATCAGGCAGGTGTTGGCCGTGAGGGTGGCCATCAAGGTGCTGGAGCCGCTGCCCGCCCTGGCTTTGGCCAGGCCATCGGCCACCAGGGGTGCGGGGGCCAGGGGCACGCCGCTCAGGCTGCTGATGCGCTGCAGGGCCTTGCTGGCTGGCTGCTGCTCGGCAAACAGCATGGGCACCTTCTTCTCCTGCAGGTTGGCCAGCACCGCCTGGAAGGCCTGGGGGCGGAGGCTGTCGCTGCTGCTCATGCCATCCACCAGCGGCAGTTCTTCGAGCCCATAAGCCCGGGCCAGGCTGGCGAAGGCCCGGTGCCCGCTGGCGAGGGGTTTCGCCGTGGGGATGCTGGCTAACTGCTGGCGGTTCCAGCGGTCCAGCTGC
>JBIIQU010000108.1:0-4806 GCA_044341905.1 Vulcanococcus sp.
GCCCTGAGCTGCCCGAGGCTGCGCAGCCAGCGGTGCCAGTGAAAGCTGCGGGCTGTGCGCAGCGGTGCCGCCTGGCCCGGAGCCGTGGGGCTCAGCAGCCGTCCGCAGAACAACACGTCGCCGGCAACCCGCGACGCCAGCAGCACGCAGGCCCCCGGGGTGGGGCCGGGGGTCCAGAGCAGCCGCAGCTGCTCACTCAGCTGGTGCTGCTCAGCGAAGGTGTCCACCCGCTGCACCCCGGGCAGCAGATAGGCCTCCTGCTCCTGGAGCAGCACGGGCCAATCCAACGCCTCCTGAAAACGGCGGCAGCGGCCATGGCCCTCGCGGCTGGTGAGCACGATCCGGCCAGCGGCTCGCCCCTGCAGGAACGCGAGGTTGGCCTCGGTGTAACCCGGGCAATCGATCAACACGCCGCCGCCAGCGCCACCCGCTTCCAACTCCAGCCACCAGGCACTGCCGCCCTGACTGTCACGACTGGGCGCGAACAGCCACAGCCCCGCCTGCACCTCCTGGGGGGGGCGGCCGGCATCCGTGGGACCTGGAACCATGGTGGACATGTCGGGACAGTTCTGAACCACAGCCTGGTGGAAAACCAGAGCCAGCCCTAGCTTGGGCGGGCAGCCTGCTGGCTCCTTTGGGATCGATCCGCCTCGGACAACCCTGGCCCCTGGGGGCGAGCACCACGGCGAGGGGCGTCAATTTCTCGCTGGTGGCCCCTACCGCCACCCGCGTGGAGTTGCTGCTGTTCGCCCAGGGCAACGCACCGGAACCCGCACAGGTGGTGGAGCTGGACAGCTCGCACCGCTCGGGTGACCTCTGGCATGTGGAGGTGGAAGGCGTTGGCATCGGCTGCTGCTACGCCTACCGGGTGTTCGGCCCGTTGCAGCCGGGCCGCCATGGCTTCAACCCTTCGAAGCTGCTGCTGGATCCCTGCGCCCGCGCCATCACGGGCTGGGACGTGTACAAGCGGGCCGAAGCGGTGGGGGCCATCCCCAACACCGCCAGCTGCCTGAAAGGGGTGGTCACCGAACGGGACCGCTTTGATTTCAGCGCCGCGCCGCGGCCACGCCACAACTGGCAGCGCACAGTGATCTACGAGCTGCATGTGGGCGGCTTCAGCCGAGGCGCCGGCAGCCCCGTGAGCCCGGACAAGCAGGGCACGTACCTCGGCTTGATTGAGGCCATCCCCTACCTCAAGGAGTTGGGCATCACCACGGTGGAGTTGCTGCCGGTGATGGCCTTCGATCCCCACGACGCCCCGGCCGGCCGCCTGAACTACTGGGGCTACAGCCCCATCAGCTGGATGGCGCCGCACCAGGCTTACCAGCACGGCAACGACCCCCTGCAGATCCGCCAGCAGGTGCGCGAGCTGGTGACGGCCTGTCACCACGCTGGCCTGGAGGTGCTGGTGGATGTGGTGTACAACCACACCTGTGAGGGGAACCAGGCAGGGCCCACCCTCAGCTGGCGCGGCCTCGACGACCGCCTCTACTACCACCAGAACGCCAAGGGCGATTACCTGGACGTGAGCGGATGCGGCAACTCCATTGCCGCCAACCGCCCCCTGGTGCGGCGCTTGATCCTGGAATCCATGCGCTGCTGGGCGCTGGAACTGGGGGTGGATGGCTTCCGCTTCGACCTGGGCATTGCCCTCAGCCGCGGCGACGAACTCGCCCCGCTCGACAACCCGCCCCTGTTTGAGGACATCGAGGCCGATCCCGAGCTGGCCGATCTCAAACTGGTGAGTGAACCGTGGGACTGTGGCGGCCTCTACCGCCTGGCGGACTTTCCCGCCAAGCGGATCGGCGCCTGGAACGGCCGCTTCCGCGATGACGTGCGGCGCTTCTGGAAAGGCGACGAGAAGTGCTGCTGGGCCATGGGGCAACGGCTCTCCGGCAACCCGGATCTGTTCGGCAACCATCCGGCACCACTGGGCCGCAGCATCTGCTTCCTCACCGCCCACGACGGCTTCACCCTGGCGGATCTGGTGAGCTACAGCCAGAAACACAACCTCGCCAACGGCGAGGAGAACCGCGACGGCGACAACCACAACAACAGCTGGAATCACGGCGCCGAAGGACCCTGCAACGATCCCGCTATCAACGCCCTGCGGGAACGCCAACTGCGCAACCTGCTCAGCTCGCTGCTGCTGGCCCCGGGGGTGCCGATGCTGCTGATGGGCGATGAGGTACGCCGCAGCCAGGGGGGCAACAACAACGCCTGGTGCCAGGACAATCCCCTGGGCTGGATGCACTGGCAACCCAACGATGACGACCGCGCCCTGCGCCAGTTTGTGCAGCGCCTGATCGCCTTGCGCCACCACCTCTGCGGACTGCTCAACCCGGAGGTGCCCCACGCCGAGAGCAAGCAACTGCGGCTGGACATCCCGGGCCACCTGAGCCGGGAGTGGCATGGCATCGAGCTAGGCCAACCGGACTGGGCCAGCTGGTCGCACACCCTGGCCTGGAGCCTCAGCGACGGCCACCACGGCCCCTTGCTGTGGTGCGGGCTCAACGCCTACGTGACGCCCATGGACTTCCAGCTGCCCGCCTGCCCCGCTGGCTGGCTGCGGGTGATCGACACCTCCCAGCCAGCGGGGCAGGACCTACCGGCCCAACCGGAACACTGGACAGCCCCCACGGCGCCCGTGGCCAATAACAGCCTGATGCTGCTGGTGGCCGCCCCCTTGCTGAACGGGCATCCGCTCTGATCGCCCGACCCTCCCCGACGTCAACGGGTCTGGCGCAGCACCATCGCCACTGATCGCGATTGCTGGCGCTGGCGGGGCGATCGATCAGCAGCCCTGAAGAGCGAATTGCCCCACACCCTGAAGGCCATTTTCCCCAGGTTTTCCACAGACCTCAAGGGCAAGACTCACGCCACCGCAGGGGGGCCGGCCAATTGATCCGGAAAACAGTTCTCCACTTGACAGCACCAACGACGCCAGCAGCTCCGCGGCGGCACCAAGGTTCAGCACGCACCAAAAGCACTGCAACAACTCACCATCCCGACATCGTCCTCACGAGACCCAGCATGAGACCCGCAGTTGACGGGGAGGGCTCGGCCGTGGGCTCATGGAGAGGTGATCCCCATGGGCGGCTGAATGACGGGAGTTCCTGATGCGATGGCGCCCCATGTGACTGTGGAAAACGAATTCCCTGAGGATCTCTTTCAGGCGATGGCGGGCTTCCTTGGCGGCCATCCCGAATGGGACCAATACCGGCTGCTCCAATCCGCCGTGGCGAGCTTTCTGTTTCAGCAGGGCTGCAAGGAGCAAGCCGTGGTTCAGCACTACCTCAACGGCCTGTTTGAACACCCCCTGGTGCCCCAGCTCTGAGGCCAGGTGATCTCTGCGGGTTCCACGAACACGCCGAGTCAAAAATCGAAGCGGGCTGCGGGAATCGAACCCGCATCATCAGCTTGGAAGGCTGAGGTTTTACCACTAAACTAAGCCCGCGTCAGTACAGGCGTACTGCGACATGGCCTCGCCCGACCTGCGGCCTGGCTGGCTGCAGCATTATGACCTGCGTTCGGACCCGCGCCCTTGGCCTCCACCTCCGTGCCTGCCGCGCCTGGACGATCCACTCCCAGCGACGCCGCGAGCCTGCGGGGGATCGCCCGGCAGCGCCTGCTCTGGGCCTACGGCCTGGGGGATGCCGGCACTGGCATGGCCGCGTCCCTGATTGGCTTCTATCTCTTCATCTTCTACACAGCCGCGGCGGGGTTGCCGCCCTGGATGGCTGGGCTGGTGCTGATGCTGGCCCGCCTCTGGGATGCCATCAACGACCCGGTGGTGGGCTGGCTCAGCGACAAGACCCAGAGCCGCTGGGGCCCACGCCTGCCCTGGATCGTGGGCAGTGCCGTGCCCCTGGGTGTGGCCATGGCCCTGATGTGGTGGCTGCCACCCGGCAACCAGTGGGTGAAGTTCGCCGTGTTCGTGGCCATCTCGATCGTGGCCAACAGCCTCTACACCTGCGTCAACCTGCCCTACTCGGCCCTGGCCGCTGAGCTCACCACCGATGTGTCGCTGCGCACGCGGTTGAACACCTCGCGCTTTACCGGCTCGATCATCGCCGGGCTGGTGGGGATCGTGCTGGGCGGGCTGCTGTTGCGCGACCACCAGAACGCTTCCAGCTACTGGCAGGTGGGGATGCTCTCTGGGCTGCTGATCACCGTCTCCACCCTCCTGTGCGGTTGGGGCATCGCCCCGATGGCGCGCCATTGCCAGAAACCCGAGGCCCAGAGCGGCACCACCCGCCGGCTGCTGAAGCGGGTGCGCCAGAACGGTCGCTTCGTGCGGGTGCTGGGGCTCTACCTGCTGCTGTGGTGTGCCCTCCAGATCATGCAGACCGCCGCCCTGATCTACCTGCCCGTGGTGATGCACGTGCCGGAAGGCTGGAGCAACTGGATCCTGCTGCCCTTCCAGGTGAGCACCCTGGTGGGTTTGCAGGTGTGGACCAGCGTGGCCCACCGCCGCGGCCGCATCCAGGCCCTGCACTGGGGCACCTGGCTGTGGATCGCTGGCTGCCTGATCGCCATGCTGCTGATCCCCCTCGACACGGCCATCGCCCCCCTCGGATCCCTAGCCAACGGCCTGCGCCTATCGGCCCTGCTGGGGGCCATCCTGCTGGTGGGTCTTGGGGCCTCCACGGCCTACCTGATCCCCTGGGCCCTGCTGCCGGATGCCATCGATGCCGACCCGGAGAAACCGGCTGGCCAATACAGCGCCTGGATGGTGTTCACCCAGAAGATCTGCATCAGCTTTGCCCTGTTCTTCTTCGGCAACCTGATGAGCCTCAGCGGCTA